>NZ_SHMI01000030.1:0-52670 GCF_004284735.1 Shinella sp. JR1-6
ATCACTCCCGCGTTCGGCGCTGATCATCAAATTCACGCCGACCGCTGGCGTGATAAGCGCCTTATAGATAATTTCCTATTCCTTCGCCACACCGATGTATCCATTTGCATACTGCCCTTCGGCGAATGGGGGCTTCTCCAATTGCGAGGCCCTGTTTTCATTTCCGATTTACCATTCGATGCAGCGCGAACGTCGCGCCCTTCCGGCACATGCTTGACTGTATACAAATGTGTGCAGTATGAATGGCGCAAGTGCAGCAAAAGCGGAACGGCTCCAGCATGCTTGACGGCTCGACAGACTATGACGTGCTCATCGCAGGTGGCGGCAATGCCGCGCTCTGTGCGGCGATCAGCGCCCGGCGTGCCGGCGCGCGCGTGCTCGTCGTCGAAGGCGCGCCGCATTTCTACAGGGGCGGCAATACGCGCCACACGCGCAACATGCGCTGCGCGCACGATGCGGCGACCGAAACACTCTCCGGCCCCTATACCGAGGAGGAGTTCTTCGAGGATCTTCTGCGGGTGACCGGCGGACGGACGGACGAGGTCCTGGCGCGCATGATGATCGCCGAATCCAAGGAGATGCTGACCTGGATCGTCGAGCAGGGCGTGCGTTTCCAGCCTTCCCTTGGCGGCACGCTCAGCCTCGGGCGCACCAATTCCTTCTTCCTCGGTGGTGGACGGGCGATGCTCAATGCGCTTTACCGCACGGCCGAAGGCCTCGGTGTCGAGGTCGTCTATGACACTGAGGTCGTGGACCTTTCGATCGAAGGCATGCACTTTCGTTCCGCCACCGTGCGACATGCGGGCAAGGACGTCGTCCTCCGCGCGAAAACCTTCATCGCGGCCAGCGGGGGGTTCGAGGCGAATATCGACTGGCTGAAGGAAGGTTGGGGCGAGATTGCCGAAAACTTCCTGATCCGGGGTACGCCCTACAATCGCGGCACCGTGCTGCGGATGCTCATCGACAGGGGCGTGATGCAGATCGGCGACCCCACCCAGTGCCATGCCGTCGCGATCGATGCGCGCGCCCCGAAATTCGACGGTGGTATCATCACGCGCCTCGACTGCGTCGTCTTCGGCATTGTCGTCAACAGGCATGCCGAACGCTTCTACGATGAAGGCGAGGACGTCTGGCCGAAACGCTATGCCATATGGGGGCGGCTCGTTGCCGCCCAGCCGGACCAGATCGCCTACATCGTCTTCGACGCGCCCTCGCTCGAACTCTTCATGCCGTCGCTCTTTCCGCCGGTAAAGGCTGATACGATCGGCGGGCTTGCGGAGAGGCTGGGTCTGGAGCCGGAGGCGCTGGAGCGCACGGTTGCCGGTTTCAATGCCGCCGTCCGGCCGGGTACTTTCGATCACACGACCCTCGACAACTGTCGGACCGAGGGCATCGAGCCGGCCAAGACCCACTGGGCACGGCGCATCGAGACGGCGCCTTTCTATGCCTATCCGGTCCGGCCGGGTATCACCTTCACCTATCTCGGCGTCAAGGTTGACCGGGCGGCGCGCATGGCGATGGGGGATGGGCAGCCTGCCGCCAACATGTTCGCCGCCGGAGAGATCATGGCCGGCAACGTGCTTGGCCAGGGTTATGCCGCCGGCATCGGCATGACGATCGGCAGCGTTTTCGGCCGTATTGCCGGCCGGGAGGCTGCCCGTCTCGTTTCGTCCGCCAGCCAGTCCCCGGAGGCCGCATGAACATCCATACCCAGCTCAAGCCGGCCCATGCGACGGCCAGCCTTGCCGAGGCGGACCGTCTGATGACGGTTTGCAATTCCTGCCGGTACTGCGAGGGGCTTTGCGCCGTCTTCCCGGCCATGGAGATGCGGCGTGCCTTTTCGGACGGCGATCTCAACTATCTTGCCAATCTCTGTCACAGCTGCGGCGCCTGCTTCCACGATTGCCAGTTCTCGCCGCCGCACGAATTCGATGTGAACGTGCCGAAGACGCTGGCGATCGTGCGCAACGATTCCTACCGGGCTTATGCCTGGCCGCGAGCCCTTTCCGGCCTTTTTCATCGCAACGGGCTGGCGATCAGCCTGATTGCGGCGCTAAGCGTGGCGCTCTTCATTGCTGGCTTTGCCGCCTGGCACGATCCTGCCGTGCTCTTCGGCGTGCATACCGGCCCCGGTGCCTTCTACAAGCTGATGCCGCACAATGCGATGGCGCTGCTTTTCGGCGCTGCCTTCGCCTATGCCATGGTGGCGATGGCAATGGGCATCCGCAATTTCTGGAAGGATATCGGCGAGCCCGCCGGCACGCTCAGGGAGTCCGCCTCGATCTGGCAGGCGGTCCGCGATGCCGGAAGCTTGCGCTACCTCGACGGTGCCGGCGTCGGCTGCATGAACGAGGACGACAGGCCGACTGATCGGCGGCGCCTCTATCACCACATGACGTTCTACGGCTTCCTTCTGTGTTTTGCTGCAACCTCGACGGCGACGCTCTACCACTACCTTCTCGGTCTCGAAGCCCCCTACCCGGTGTATGATCTCCCCGTCGTGCTCGGCACACTCGGCGGTATCGGGTTGCTCGTCGGGCCGGTTGGCCTGCTCCATGCAAAATGGCGCCGCGATCCCGTCCTCAAGGACGGTTCGCGCACCGGCATGGACGTCGCCTTCCTCGTCATGCTGTTCCTGACGAGCCTGACCGGTCTTCTGTTGCTTGTCCTGCGCGCCACCCCGGCCATGGGCCTGCTGCTCGCCCTGCATCTCGGCGTCGTCTTCAGCCTGTTCGTCACCATGCCCTATGGCAAGTTCGTGCACGGCATCTACCGGTTCCTGGCGCTGGTGCGCTATGCCAAGGAGAAGCGGCAGCTCGATGGGGCATGAGGATCACGGGGCTGGAGGCGGGGCATTGCCGAAGAAGTCGCCGAGAGCGCCCCAGACATCGTCACCATCGAGCATGGCGGACGCGCGCGTAGGCGTCGTCGCCGGCAGCATCTCTCGCCCATGCCATGCAGTCGACGAACTTCGCCCTTCGTTCATCCACGCCAAGCGAGTCTTCGGCGGCGCCCCGCGCATGCAGGCGGGTCGCGGTAGACCCCGCCGCGCCGCCACCGGTGCCTCGCCCTTCCGGCCTGATCACCCCTCCCCGTCGTCCGCCGCGGCGGGAAGAGTTTCGTCCAGCATTTCCTTGCGGCTGAGCAATCCGGCGTCTTCGAGGGCCTCGATATCCGGCAAGTCGCGCAGCGTTTCCATGCCGAAGGCCGAGAGGAATTGTTTGGTCGTCACATAGGTGTAGGGGGCGCCCGGCGTCGGGCTGCGCGGGCCGGAACCGATGAAACCTATGTTGCGCAGGGCGCCGATCGTGTCGCGGCTGACCTCCTTGCCGAAGATCTTCGACAGCTCGCCTCGTGTGACCGGCTGGAAGTATCCCACGGCCATCAGCACCATCGCCTCGAATTCTGACAGCAATGATCCGCCGCCGCGCGTGGGTGTGGAGGATGCACGGATCGCATCGGTATAGCGCAGGCGGGTCCGGTGCTGCCAGCCGCCGGCAACGGCGACGATCTCGTAGGGCCGCCCGTGCAAATCTTCCTTGAGGTCGTCGATCAGAAGATCGATGCTGCAATCCTTACCAACGATGCGGGCCAGGGTCTCACGGGTTACCGGTTCGGCCGAAGCGAAGATGACGGCCTCGATGCGCAGCATCCATTCCCGCCAGCGCAGGTCCGGCGGCAGATCCTCTAGTTCGCGATCGAAGAGGATTTCCTTCTCCGTCTTCGCCTTGCCGGCGCGCGGTGCCCTGGGAGCGGTCGATCCGGTCATCGTCACAACCCGAAGATCCTGAAGGAGGTGCGGCCGGACAGTTCGCGCACGGCGCCGAACCCTTGCAACCGCTCGAACAGCCGGGTGCTGGCCCAGCGGGAGAGGTTGGTGCCGCGCGCGGAGGCCGAGATGGCATCCTCGTCGAGCAGTTTGCGGATAACGGCGCCCGCGCCCTTGGTCCGCACCTTCGGTGCGGCGGCAAGAAGCTGCTCGGCACGGCGCGCGACTTCGTTGGCCGACCTTAGTGCTGCACCGGCACCTTCGACCAGCGCGAGGCAGACGGCGCGCTCGAAGCCTGGTTCGCCGGGGCGCACCCGTCCCCTCCCCGCGATCGTCCGGAAGGCGGGGCCGTGGCGCTCGGCCATCAGCAGCGGTACGGGGTGCTGCCATTTGAGTTTTTCCGCGATCATCGCATCGCCGAGCGCCCAGGCGAGGGCTTCGGCATCCGGCCGTTCGGCATGGATGGCGGCCACGAGTTCGGCTGCGGCGAAGGGCGCAGGGCGGCCCGACTGCAGGACCGCTTCGGCGTGATCGACGGCTGCCTCGAGCCGCGTGTCCCAGGCGAGGCCGAAGAGATCGGCCATCTCGGCGACGAATTTCGACGAGATGGCACCCTTGCGGCTTGCGAGCTTGCCGAAGGCGAGGAAGAGCTTTCCGGCGGGCCCCGGATCATCGCCAGGCGCCGTCAGGAGCGCGGCATCGCGCAGGGCCGCCTCGTCCTCTCCCCTGCCCGCCAGCCGGACGGCAGCGACGGCGCAGGCAAGCGCCTGGCGCGCGCGCCAGCAGCCGATCCACACGGGTTCGCTGCGAACGAGGTCGTCCAGGGTTTTCAGGGCTGTGCCGGCGGCAAAGGCGGCGTCGAGGTCATCCGGCGTCCGGCTGCGCGGCAGGGTCCAGCCGGGCAGGTGCGTGGGCGGCAGGACGACGGGAGCAGGCGGGCGGGTGCGCGAATCCATGTCGGCGAGTTTACATGGCGCGTGCGGTTTGTGCTGCTTTTTCCAGCGGACTCGCACAGCTTTTCGATTTCCCGTAATGCCCTCCTGCCCGGGGAACCCTAAAGGATCGTTAAGCAGGTCAATACGACTTTAAATGTATATTAATGCAAATTTAATCGTGCACCGGTGATCACCTACTCTTTCCTTGGTTTTCCGGCTTTCTGCATGCAGGCTCCCTCCAGTCAGCGCGCAGGGATCCGCCCTTCGTTTGCGGCGACAGGGCCTGGATTGCTGTGGAATGATCTCGTTCGTCATTCGGTTGAAGAGCCGAGCACATTTCGTCCTCGACCGGGACGGGCACGCCAACGGCGAGGCCTTCGTCGGCACCAATATGCGTCGCCGCAAGCAGGCCCGGCAGCGTGTAGCGATCATGATCGCGATCTTTTCGGCGGTCTATCTGGTGATCGGCGGCCGTCTCCTGCAGTACGGCCTGTCCGAGCCCGTCGTTTCCGCATCGATCGGCGGCAATGTGAATGCGGTCGCCTCGCGCCCCAACATCGTCGACCGCAATGGTGAACTGCTGGCGACCGACCTACACATGGTCTCGCTCTACGCCGATCCCCGCCGCATCGTCGATGCCGATGAGGTGGTCGAAAAACTCGCCCTCGTCATTCCCAATCTCGACTGGGGCGATGTTCACAGGAAGCTGCGCTCCTCCACGGCGTTCCAATGGCTGCGGCGGCAGCTGACGCCCAAGCAGCAGGCGGATATTCTGGCGCTCGGGATTCCGGGGATCGGCTTTCGGCCGGAAAAACGACGGTTCTATCCGGGGGGCGCCACCGCCTCCCATATTGTCGGCCACGTCAATGTCG
The DNA here is from genome assembly GCF_004284735.1 of Shinella sp. JR1-6. NCBI lineage: Bacteria > Pseudomonadati > Pseudomonadota > Alphaproteobacteria > Hyphomicrobiales > Rhizobiaceae > Shinella > Shinella sp. JR1-6. The sequence goes on from NZ_SHMI01000030.1 coordinate 5,577, forward strand.
ATAATCAGGGTCTTGCCGGCATGGAGCGTTATCTCGACCAGCAGGGGCTGGCGGACTTGAGAGCTGCCGGGCTGACCGACAATGCACGCCTTGCGCCGGTCCGGCTGTCGATCGACCTTCGCGTCCAGAACATCGTGCGCGATGTCGTTGCCAAGGCGATGACCGACTATCAGGCGGAAGCGGCAGGCGCCGTCATCCTTGACGTGGAGACCGGCGAGGTGCTGGCCATGGCCTCGGTGCCGGACTATGATCCGAATGCGCCGTCCCGCACCCTGGCGGACGGAAGCATCGACAAGGAATATGAGAAGGGCTGGTTCAACCGGATCAGCAATGCGACCTTCGAGATGGGCTCGACCTTCAAGAGCTTCACCCTGGCGATGGGGCTCGATGCAGACAAGATCACACTGAACTCCGTTGTCGACGCCTCCCGCCCGATCCGCATGGGTGGCTTCACCATCCGCGATTTCAGGGGCAAGAACCGTCCCCTCTCCATCCCGGAGGTGTTCCAGTACTCCTCCAACATCGGCACGGCCGCGGTGGCGGACATGGTCGGCATCGAGGGCCACCAGCAGTTCCTCACCCGGCTTGGCCTGCTGTCGAAGCTTGCAACGGAAATGCCGGGTGTCGCGACACCGACCCAGCCGCGGACGTGGAAGAAGATCAACTCCGTCACGATCTCTTTTGGTCACGGTATTGCCACCACGCCCCTGCAGACCGCCGTCGCGGCGGCGGCGCTCATGAATGGCGGCTTCCTTATCCCTCCGACCTTCCTGCCACGTACGAAGGAGGAGGCGCAGGCGCTCGCAACGCGCGTCCTGAAGGACAAGACGAGCGCCGACATGCGCTTCCTCTATGATTGGAACGGGCAGCGGGGGTCGGGCAGGAACGCGCAGGTCGAGGGCTTCCATGTCGGCGGCAAGACCGGGACGGCCGACAAGGTCATCAACGGGCGTTATGCCAAGAATATCAATTTTAATGCCTTCGTTGCCGCCTTCCCGATGGACAAGCCGCGCTACATCGTCCTTTCCATCATCGATGCACCCAAGACGGGCGAGCGCGGCGGGCGGACCGCGGCGTCCACCGCGGCCCCGATGATCAAGGCCATTATCCAGCGTGTCGCACCGCTCCTCGGCGTCCAGCCGCGCTTCGGTACACCCGAGGCGGAGATGCGATTGATCGACTACTAGGCTTCCATTCGGTCGAAGCGCGAATAGACGCGCAAACCAGCACGTCTTGATCCTGTGGCCTTCAGCGACATATCTGCTCTGCGGGTCGTACGATCAACGATTGCCGGGGGCCAGATGTCCGTCGTCCAGTTTTCCACGCGAGAGACCGCCGAGTGCCTGCGCAAGGAACTGGTCGAAGCCGTCTATAACGGCCATGTCCGCACCACGATCGATTTTCTTGGCGACGTGCCCGTGGATATCGACATGCGGCTGCGCGGGGTTGGCGGCGTGCATATTGCCGGCGCCAACACGACACCTGTCACACTGGTTACCCCCTCGGACGAGGAGGACCTGCTCTATCTCAGCATTGCCGGCGGCAATGGTGTGCACGATGCCCGCGGCGAGGACCTCTTCATCCGGCCGGGTGACGTCAACGTGATGCGGCGCGACCGCAAGACGGTGACAACGGTTGCCGAGAAGAGCTCCTGCCTCAGCATCGCCATTCCGCGTGCGCTGATCATCGATCGTATCGCATCCTCCGACAACCTGTTGAAGACCTGGTCGCTGCGCGATCCAACAGCCCATTTGTTGCACAGCTATGCCATTTCGCTGCTCGCCAGCGACGCCGAAATTGGCGAAGGCGACCAGACGGTCTTTGCCGCCCATATCGTCGACTTAGCCGTTCTGATGTTTGGCGCAAAGCGCGACGCGGCCCACCAGGCGCGCGGGAACGGCGCGCGTGCGGCACGCCGCCAGGCGCTCAAGGTCGATATCGCGACGCATCTCAGCGATCCACGCCTCTCCCTCGAATGGCTCGCCAAGCGCCACGGCATCAGCGTGCCCTATGTGCGTGCGCTGTTCTACGAGGAGGGGACCAGCTTTACGGATCATGTGACCGCCGAGCGGCTCGACCATGTGCACGGGCTTCTGCGCGATCCCGGCCTGAAAGACCACACGATCGCCACCATTGCCCTGATGGCGGGCTTTGGCGATATTTCCTGGTTCAACCAGCTCTTCCGCCGCCGCTTCCAGGCAACGCCGTCCGATATTCGCCAGCACTTCCTGTCGAACTGACGCGCCGCAGTATCTCAAAACCCTGGCTCCCTCCCCAAGCCACCACGGCCGGCCGCGGTGTAGGCTTGTCATCCTGTCGGCGTTCGGCTCACCGGGCAGCGATGGGAAAGTCGGCGTCTTGTTGCAGCAAAACCGATGGTGCGCTGCCGCGAGCGCCGGAACCGGCGGTACAAGCCGCCATGGCAAACGAGGGCGACATGGCACGCGATCCAAACGGCAGCAACAACGGCACGGATGGCAACGACATCCTCTGGGGCAAGGCCCTGGTGCTGAGTGACGGCACCTATGACAACTACAGCGACTTCGCTTCCGACGCGTTGCGTGGCTTCGGCGGCGACGACCTAATCTTGGGCGATATCTACAACGACGGCGATGACCATACCGAAGGCGATACCGCCTATGGCGGCGACGGCAACGACGTCATCTACGGCGACTGCGGCGCCGATGAGCCGAACTGGGAGACGAGCCAGAATGGTGCGAGCGACGTGCTCTACGGCGATGCCGGCGACGATCGCATCTATGGACAGGCCGGCAATGACAGGATGGAGGGCGGCACGGGCAACGATCTCCTGGTCGGCGGCAGCGGCGGGGATGCCCTGCGGGGCGGCGACGGCAACGACGTGCTCTGGGCCGGCCTTCAGAACGACCTGACATACGAGACGACTCGTAACACGCTGTTTGGCGACGGCGGCAATGACAAGCTTTACGGCAGCGCCGGCGCGGATGAGATGGATGGCGGCGACGGCCGCGACATCCTCAACTGCGCGGCGGGCGACGACGATGTCGCCGGCGGCAATGGCTCGGATGTCATCTATGGCGGCGATGGCAACGACTACATCGCAGGCGGTGGTTATTACGCGACCGAGACGGGCGATGGGGCCGACGTGCTCTATGGCGGCAACGGAAACGACAACATCTTTGGTCATTCCGGCAATGACAGGCTCTTTGGCGGGGCCGGCGAGGATGTGCTGAACGGCGGAACGGGCAGCGACATATACGATGGCGGTGCGGGTGCCGATATCTACCGCTGCGCCAGCGGCGGCAACGATACCTACATCTTCGGGGCCGGAGACAAGTTCGAGTGGGACTATGCGGACGATGGGGTCGATCTCGTTCTCTCCTCCATTTCCCACACGCTTGGTCGCTACCATGAAAAGCTGACGCTGACCGGCACGGCCGCCTTGATGGGGGTCGGCAACGGTTCTGCCAATGTCATCATCGGCAACGGTGCCGCAAACACGTTACGTGGCCTCGGCGGTGCTGACGTCATCAGTGGCGGTGGTGGCAACGACCGCATAGAAGGCGGTGCCGGCAACGATGGGCTCAGTGGCGGTGCGAACCATGATGTCCTGTTCGGCGGCGCGGGGGCCGACCGCCTCAACGGCGGCGTTGGCAATGACAGGCTCAATGGCGGCGCGGGCAAGGACATCCTGACCGGCGGAACCGGAAACGACACCTTCATTTTCGTGCACAAGCCGACGGCCGCCAATCGTGACGTGATCACCGATTTCAACCGGGCGGCCGATACGATCGGCCTCGAGAAGGATATCTTCGACGACCTCGGTCAGCTCGGCAGGCTCGGTTCGGCGCTGTTCAAGACGATCGGTGTTGGTAATGCCGCCGTCGACGCCAGCGACCGGGTGATCTACGACAACAAGAGCGGCGCTCTCTACTATGACTTCGACGGTTCCGGCAGTGCGGCACGCCAGCAGATTGCCACGCTGGACTCCGGCCTGCGGCTGACATTCGCGGATATTCTGGTTCTCTAGGAGCTGTCGATGTTCCGGGGCGGGCCGGAAAGCCGATCCGTTCCGCGCCCTGCTTCAAGCACGGCAATTGCCACTTCCCTGGCCGCAACATTCCCGTTGCGGCCAGGCACCCGTTACCACCGGGTAAGGCCGAGGAGCTTTTCACCGAGTGGCGTCAATGTCGCAGTCTCCGCATTGTGCTTCTCCCATTCGCGCGGGTCGCCGGGGAAGGCGTCACGTTTCGGGTGGTCGCGGTCCTGCCACAGGCGGATACGCTCCTGCCGTTCGGCCGCGTTGTCGAATTCCGCCGGATGCATGGAGATATACTGCGCCATGCGCACCCGGGTGTCCGAATGGTTCGGCCGTACCCCGTGGGCAAGCAGCGAGTTGAAGATCATCATGTCGCCTGGATCCATCTCGATATTGACGACGCCGAGCCCGGCCATGTCGGGATGCATGGGATCGCGATCTTCCGGTTGCGTCTTCACCCATTCCTCAAAATGATCGAAGAGCCAGGGCACGCACTGGAAGCCGCCGACGTCGCCGTCCTGCTTTTGCAGACTGAGCACGCCCTGCACGCCGATCGGCAGCGGGCGGATCGAGGTGTCCACGTCCCAGTGGATGAAGCCGTTAGGATTACCCTTGATCTTCTTCGGCGGGTTGAGATTGGCCCGGTCGATGGTGACCCACAGGTCTTCCCGGTCCCAGATATCGACGAAAGCGTCGTAGACGCGGGGTTCCATGCGGTTGTCCCACAGATGCTGGTGATTGTAGATTTCCAGCATGCCGGTGTTGTTGAGCTCCTTCATCTTGTGTTCGCGTCGCTGCGGTGCGTACCAGGTGGACGGGTCTGCGGGGTTCTTTTCATCGAACCGCCAGAGAAGGTCGACGAGCCGCTCCACATTGGCCGCCGGCACTGCCTGGCGAATGATGACGTAGCCCTTCCTTGTCCAGTGTTCCCAGTCCGCCTTCGACAGGACGCGCAGCGGTAGCGCCTTGTCGATCTCTTTGAGCTGCGTTGTGGCTGCGCTTGTCGGGTGGCTGTCGCGTTTGTCTGCGGTGGCCGGATGCATCTTGTTCTCCCGTGGTTGCCGTCCCGGATGTCGGGTTTGGAAGGAGAGTATGCTTTTCTGGGCTGACGTGTTGTCGGTAGCTGGCCGGTTCTGATACTATTCCGGCGTTTCAGGCAATGTAGACGCTTCATGCGGCCCTATCTCGAACATCGCGTACCTAGCCCGGATTCGTCCTGGCACAGGCTCAACCGGCGTCTCGACGAGACCATCCCGTTCGAATGGCACCATCATCCCGAGTTCGAACTGACGCTGACGCTCAACTCCCGCGGCCAGCGTTTCGTAGGCAACCATGTGGCGGCCTATGACCACGGTGACCTTGTTCTGATTGGCCCGAATCTGCCGCATACCTGGGCATCGCGTGAAAAGCTCGATGCCACGCAGCCGCATATCGCCCTCGTCTTCTGGTTCAGCAGGGAGTGGATCGAAGGGCTGGCCGGCGGTTCGGTGGAGTTTGCGCCGATCCGGCGGCTGATCGACGAGGCGGCGACCGGTCTTGCCTTTGGCAATGCGCTCGGTGGGGCGCTCGCCGTTGATTTCGAAACGATCTTCACACAGGCGCCGGCGGAGCGGTTGATCGGCTTGCTGCAGATCCTGGTACGGCTGGCGGGTGCGGAAGGCCGCCAACCCCTTTCCTCCGTCGTCCCGCAGGAAATGGAGGGTGACAGATCCCGGCTGGACCGGGTGCTCATGCATCTTCACCAGCATTATCACGAGCCCTTGCTCATGGCGCAGCTGGCCGACATCGCGGCACTCAGCGAGAGCGGCCTGCACCGGCTGTTCAGGAAGCACACTCAATCGACCGTCTCGGACTATCTGGCGGGATTGCGGATCGGCGAGGCGTGTGCCCGGCTATCGGCAACGCGCCAGCCCATCCAGCATATCGCAGCCGATGTCGGTTATGGCTCGCTTGCCAATTTCAACCGCCAGTTCCTGCGCCTTCGCGGCATGACCCCGCGGGCCTACCGCGCCTCGTTTCAACGGTGACGGAAAGGTCTCCCCACCTCGCTTCCCATTTGATCGCCTCGGAACGGTGCAGCGGCGATCTTGCCCGGTGCCATCGTTGCTGCTGATCTCGGCGCATCACGCGGGTTTGGAGACGTGTTCGGGCTTGCCCTTGCGCTTCGTCGACGCCAGCTCCTTCAATGCGCTCTCGGACATGGATTTCTCCATGCTGCGCGAGGCGCCTTTCAGCTCGCTTTTCTTGATGTCGCCGCGCTTGGCTGCAAGCGCGGCTCCGGCGGCCTTCTGCTGTGCTTTCGATTTTGCAGGCATGGAATGGTCTCCTTGCTAGGAATGTTTCCGCCAAACCCGAAAAGGTCTTCCAATGTTCCCGCGGCGCCCGGGCACCAGGCAAAGCGTCTCAGCCAACCGCTGCCGCGAGGGCGGCGGCGATCTCGCGGCCGTCATAGGGCTTCAGCAGCAGGATGGCCGCGCGATCGCCGGGAATGGCAGGCAGGTGGTCGTGGCCGGTGGCGAAGACGACACCGATCCCTTCGTTTACCGTTCGGGCATGGACGGCAAGCTCGGCACCTGACATGGCGGGCAGGCCGATGTCCGTGAGGAGGACGTCGAAGCGCCTCTCCTTCAGCAACGGCAATGCCTGTTCCGCCGTTGCCGCTTCCACCACCTCATGGCCGAGTTCCTGTACGAGATCGACGGCATTGAGCCGGATCAGGAAGTCATCCTCCACCAGCAGGATCGTCAGCCGCCTGGCTTCCGTCACTTCGGCTCCCGTGCCGTCTTCCGGCGTCCCTGCTTGTGGCGACAAGTGCTGACGGCCCGCAAGGCTGGCACGGATTTTCCGGGCCAGAGCCTCCCGACTGTAGGGTTTGGAGAGGAGGTCGACACCAGCATCGAGCCGGCCCTCATGCACGATCGAGTTTTCCGTGTAGCCGGAGGTGAAGAGCACGGCGAGGTTCGGCAGGCGCTCACGCGCCTTGCGGGCAAGATCGGGGCTGCGCAAAGGCCCGGGCATGACGACATCGGTGAAAAGAAGGTCGATGGCAACGCCGCTTTCGATGACCGACAGGGCGCTGGCCGCATCGCGCGCCTTCAGCACCGAATAGCCGAGGTCGCCCAGCATCTCGACGACGGTTGCGCGTACCTCGTCGTCGTCCTCTGCCACAAGGATGGTCTCCGTGCCGCCGGTGACCGGACCGAAGTCGACCTCGGCAAGTCGGTCCTCCTCTTCCAGTGAGCGCGGCAGGTAGATGCGTACCGTCGTACCCTCCCCCGGCTCGCTGTAGATCTTCACATGCCCGCCCGATTGCTTGACGAAGCCATAGACCATGGACAGGCCGAGGCCACTGCCTTTGCCGGCGGGCTTGGTGGAAAAGAAGGGTTCGAAAACGCGCGCCAGCACGTCCGGCTGCATGCCCTCCCCCGTATCGGTGACGGCGATGAGGACATACTGGCCTGTCTTGATATCTGGATGGTGGCGGGCATAGGCATCGTCGATATGCGCGTTGCCGACCTCGATTGTCAGTTTCCCCATGCCGTTCATGGCATCGCGGGCATTGATCGCCAGGTTGAGGATGGCGTTCTCGATTTGTGAGGGGTCGATGAACGTGTTCCACAAACCGCCGGAGCGGATGGTCTCGATCTCGATCGCCTCACCGATCGTGCGATGCAGAAGATCCTCCAGGGCCATGACGAAGCGGCCGATATTGATGACCTTCGGCTCGAGGGCCTGGCGACGACCGAAGGCCAGCAACTGGTTGGCGAGCTTGGAGCCGCGGCTGACGCCGGCAATGGCATTGGCGACGCGCTGCTCGGCACGGCCATTGCCCGCCACGTCCTTGCCGAGCAGCTGGAGGTTGCCGGAGATGACCTGCAGGAGATTGTTGAAGTCGTGGGCGACGCCGCCCGTCAGCTGGCCGATCGATTCCATCTTCTGGGCCTGGCGAAGCTGATCTTCAGCCTCCACGAGCGCCTGGGCCTGCTCCCGTTGCGCGGTGACATCCCGGCCGTAGGCGAAGGTCAGCCCCTCTTCTGCAAAAATGCGCCAGGAAATCCAGCGCACCGAGCCGTCGAAATGGCGGAAGCGCATGTCGAGGTCCGGAGCGCCGGAGCGCCTGTTGGTGGTGGGGAAGGTTGCGGCGTCCTCCGGCCAGACGAAGCTGCCGAGGCGTCGGCCGATACTTTCACGCGCGGGAAAGCCGAGGACCACCGACCATGCGGGATTGACCGAGCGGATCGTGCCGTCTTCGCCGGTTACGACAAGGAGGTCGCGTGCATTGCGCCAAAGGCGGTTGACCTCGGCGGTGCGTTCGCTGACCTGTCGTTCGAGCGAGTTCGCGAGCTGCTCCAGCTTCTGTTCGACCCGCCTTCGTTCGACGGCGATGCGCGTACGCGCCGCGACGTCGCGCACGAAATCGAGCTCGCTTTCCGACCATTGGCGTACCTCAGCATGATTGAGGTAGAGCAATGCGACGAGGCCGGAGGCCTCCGTCACCGGCATGTTGATGAAGGCCCGTGCCTTGATCGCCTTCAAGGCGTCGGCGGTCACCTTCGTGCGGGGGTCCTGTTCGGCGTCCGCCACCACGACGGTCTCGCCGCGCTTCAGATCGTCGATATAGGTGCCGTACTCCCGGAAATTGAGCACGCCGGCGATGGTCTCGACGCCGGGGGCATTCCAGTCGCGCTCGATGGTGATCGTCTCAGCGACGAGGTCGATGGTGCCATAACCGGCGCGGCTGACATTGTGCGCCTTGGCCAGTGTCTCGGCGGCGGCGAAGGCGATGTCGGCCGGATCGGTGAGCTGGCTGAAGCGATCGGTCAGCTCGATCAGGGCGTTGCGGCGAATTTGCTCTGCTCGCTCCTCGGTAATGTCGACATTGACGCCGATCATGCCGAGGAACTCACCGCCGGCGCCGAAGCGCGGCTGGGCCTGTGTATGCAACAACCGGTAGCACCCGAGCTTGCGGCGATAGCGCGCCTCGGCTGTGAAAGGTACCTGCCGGCGCATGGCGTCTTGCATCGTCGCGGCCAAAGCCTGCCGGTCGTCGGGATGTACGGTGCCGGCCCAGTCGAAGCTTGAGACGTCCTCGGGGGCGACGCCCCAAAAGGCGCGTTTAGCCGCATTCAGGTAAAGGCATCTGCTGTTCTGGTCGCCCATCCAGAGCATGACGGGCGCGGTATCGGCTGCCAGGCGAAACCGTGCTTCACTTTCCCGCAGCGCCTCTTCGGCCGCCCGCTGTTCGGTCACGTCATGCCCCTGCACGAAGACGCCGGTCGCCTTGCCGTCGTCGCCGAAGACAGGCTGATAGATGAAATCGAGATAGCGCTCCGCCGGCGCCTCGTCATGCCGGCGTCGCAGGAGGACGCGCGCGCCCTTGCCGACATAAGGCCGGCGGGTTGACAGCACGCGGTCGAGCAGATCGACAAAACCCTGTTCGACAACCTCTGGTAATGCCTCGCGGATCGGTTTTCCCAGAATGTCCCGGTGATCGACCAGCTGGAGATAGGCGTTGTTGGCGATCTCGAAGACATGATCCGGTCCGGTGAGCGTTGCCACGAAGCCCGGCGCCTGTTCGAACATCTGGCGCAGCCGCTCTCCTTCCGTCTTCGATCGTTCCTCGGCCTTCACCTTGGCGGTCGTCTCGACCACGATGGCGATGACGCCGGCCGGGCGGCCATCTTCGCCGAGCACCGGAGAGTAGTCGAGGTTCATCCAGACCTGTTCCGGCTCACCCCGGTGCCGGTAGAGCGTCAGTTCCTGGTCCTTGTAGGCGAGCGTTCCGCCGGCAAGGCCGACCTTCATGATATTGTCGTTGAAGTCGGCGACTTCGGGCCATCCCTCGCGCACCTTGCTGCCAAAAATGGCCGGATGCCGGCCGCCGGCAAAGATGGAATAGGCGTCGTTGTAGATCATGATGCCGTCTTCGCCCCAGAGCAGGACGATGGGGACCGGTGAACGCAGCAGTAGGCCCGCTGCCGTCTTGAGGCTCTGCGGCCAGGCATCCAGACAGCCAACCGGCGTGCGGGACCAATCGAAAGCGGCAATCAGCAGGGCGGCATCCCCGCCCCCGCTCAGGAACGGATAGCGGCTGTCCACCGCTCCGTCCGGACCTTCACCCAAACCCATCCATCACCTCTTTCACGCGTCCCACGGCCGGTCACGCCCGTGAAAGGCGCTTTCCCGGAAAAAGCAGGCCCCGTCCTGTTTCGATCAGTTCCGTCCATGCAAGGAGGATGGAGCCGCGACAGGAGATAGGGCGCTACCCCGCTGCGTCAAATGACGGATTTGGGGCATTCGGCGTGCCGGCTCGATGCAAACGGGAGCGTGCGGACGGCAAGGCCGTTGCGGTTTTTGGGGAACCAAGCCGGAGTGCGTGCGTTTATCCAAAAGATGAAGCCCGTTCGCAGGAGTTCGATGTGCGCCAGAAAAAGAAGCCGCTTGCCCGCAAACCAGCCGTCGCCACCGATGCCGAGCTTCGGAACGCCCGCAAGCGCCGCAATTCCTGGGAGCCGCAGGTAATCGTGCCGCAGCAGGTCGATCTGCCGCTCAGCCGGCAGGAACACGAAGAGGTGGTCGTGCCCACGGCGCCAAATGGCCGCAGCCTTGTCAACGGGCGGTTCTGAAAGGGCGCGGGACATGCTTGTGAAGGACGTGATGTCCGCCCAGATGGTGACCGTGTCGCCCAATGATACTGCCCAGTCGGCCGCACGGCTGATGCTTGAGGCCGAGGTCGGCGCCCTGCCGGTCGAGGTGCCCGGCGTCGGCGCCATTGTTGGCATCATCACGGACCGCGACATCGTGATCTCGGTCCTCGGGCGGGGGCATTCGACGTCCATGGCGATTGCGGAATTCATGACCGTGTCGCCTGAAGTGTGCGACGAGAGCGATGACACTGCCACGGTGGCGCTCCGCATGCGCGGGCTGGGCGTGCGCCGTCTCGTGGTGGTAAACGGGGGGCGGCGGGTCGTCGGCATCGTCAGCCTTGTCGACATTCCTACCGAGGGCCCCGCAGCGGAGGAATCGCAATGACGATCTTTGCGACCGACCGGTTGTGGGATGAGGCTGTCGTGCTCGAGGGCGATTTGCAGGTGCTTCGCGTGCAAAGCACACGGGACGCCCTCCTTTGCCTGAAGAACCACTGGCCGATTGAAGACGGGCCTGCAGGGCTGATGGCCAGAAACGTCTGCGAGCAGGGACTGGCGAGTGACGACGATCCGGGCTTTGCGCGCCGCGCGTTTATCGAGGCGGCGAAGGAGGCCGGCTTCAGGGTGAATTCGTGGACGGCGGCATAGGTTGTCTGCGACGAGGCCCCCAGGCACCCATGCGCATTGGACGAGGCGATGACCGACGGCTCCTTTGAGCTGATACAGCCAACGGCAACGGAACGGTCTTCAGGCAGGTCGGCCACCGTCGATGGCGACGCGCAGGCCATGCTGGGAGCCGATACGGGAACCAAGGTCTGGATCGTCTGTTCCTGGCGCAGCGCTGGTGGGATCCGGTTCGCCGTCCCTGCTTCAGGGGCTTTTTTATCGCATTTTCCGACGTTGACGTGGTCGGAGATGCACCAGTCAAAGCGCACAGCAAGAGGTCCTCATGCCTATCGGTGACATCATGACCCGCAATGTCCATCTTGTCCGGCCCGAGGAGACCCTGCAATACGCTGCAAGCCTGATGGCGGAATGGGACATTGCCTTCCTGCCGGTGGTCGATGCCAACGGTCTCGTCGGCACACTTACGGATCGCGATATTATCCTGCGGGCTGTGGCGCCGGGGCTCGACGCGGAAACGACGAAGGTCGGCGATGTCATGACGACCAACATCACCTATTGCTTCGACGACGAAGCACCGGAAAGTGTGCTGGTCAATATGCAATCGCTGCACCTGCGCCGTCTCGCCGTGCTCGACCGGCAGAACCGGCTGACCGGTGTCGTTTCGCAATCGGATTTCAAGCGCCGCCGGCCCTGACGGCGGCGTGCCTTCGGCCAGCGAGGCGATGTCTCCATCCCGATCCATTCGGCATCAGCCGCGCCTCCATGCCGCATGCGTCAGGATCACGGTTGGTGGCTCGACGGAGGGTTACGGCGTTAACGATTCAAAGAACGGCTGGCAGTTGCTCTGTTGACGGAAAGCCCCCCTCCCTCCTCTGTTGTTGGCTGCAGGTACTCGCTAATTTGGGAGGCAACGGGTTCTTGCTGGGCAGGATCTGTGTCTCATCATGCACATTAAGTGCCTGTTAACCATCCCGATCAGGCAGGGCACTGGCAGCCCAGAGGTCGAGTGCCATCCTGCGGAGCTCAAGCGCTTCCGCCCACCGGTCCGTCGTGTCGTTGCCGTCCCGGCCGGTGATCGCGTAGGGCTTGGGGCCGAGCTCGCAAGTGAAGACCAGCGTGGCGTCCACGGCTGCGCGGGAGCGCCAGTCGCAGAAGCCATAGCTCCACCACTGGCGGAAGAGATCGACCCAGGGACGATGGTGCGGAAAGGAAAGTTCGATCTGCACCTGCTCGCGCGAGGCGATGCGGCCGTGGAAAGCCTGGGCGTTCTTGAGGATGCTGTGGATCAGCGCGTGGTTTTCTTCCGAGACCGGGAAGGCGAATTCACGCCCGACCAGAAAATGCGAGAGGTCGGCGAGGAGCGGCAGGTCGGGCCGCCGGTCGAGGAGATCGAGCGTGAAGTAGAGATCCGTGGTCATCCGGTCTCGATGCGTCTCGATATAGACGGGAATGGCGGCCTCTTCGGCGAGCCGTATCCATCCATCGAGAAGCGGCAGACAGTCCTCGATCCGGCGCGGCCGGATATCGGGTTGCAGGTTGATATGGCTGACCGGATACTCTGCGGCCAGCTCCAGCGCCAGGCGCAGATCATCGACGGTGCTCGGAAAGCAGACCCCTTCGATCCTCAGGCCGGTGCCGCGTAGTGTCTCGTTAAGGCGGGCGACATCCGCGCGGTTTGTATAGTGCGCACTGACACCGTCGAACCCTGCCTTTGCGATCATCGCGATGTTTTCCGCAAGGCTGCGTTCAACGCCATCCGTATGGCGGCGCTCCATGGCCCAGAGCGACTGGAAGACGAGCAGCGTCTGCATCAGGCGGCCCGGGCGCTCTTGAGAAGACCTTTGAGGTTCACGGCCGGATCGGCAAGCGCCGACCGGTCAGGTGTGATCCCGGCCGCAATCAGCATCTCCACCAGCTTGATGTCTCTTGCCACTCCGTTGCCGGTTCCGAGACCGGCCGCCGCCACGAGACGTCCGTCCTCAAGGTAGAATTCCAGTTCACCTTCCGCTATGGAGCGGAGAATGCTCTGGTGCCCGGATTGGGGCAGGCCTGTCACCTGCAGGCTGAGATCATACTGGTCGGACCAGAACCACTGTGGGGCGCAGAAGGCTTCGTGGGCGCCGGTCATGTTGCGGGCGGCCGTCTCGGCCTGGCTGCGTGCGTTGCGCCAGCTCTCGAACCGCGTGGTGCCGCCATCCGGCTGGGAGACGGCGGCGCAGTCGCCGGCGGCGAAGATATGCGGATCGCTCGTGCGCAGGAAGGCGTCGGTGACGATGCCATTCGCCGTTGCGAGCCCTGCCCTATCGGCAAGCGCGACGTCGGGCAGAACGCCGATGGCTGAAACCACGGTTTCAGCGGGAACGCGGGTACCATCGGCAAGCATGACGGCATCGGAGGTGATTTCGGTAAGCCCGAGGCCGAGATGAAAACGCACCCCCTCCCCCCGGTGCCGCGCATGCAGCCTTTCGGCGAAGCGTGGCGGAACGGCCCGCCCGAGCGGTCTGGGTGCGGCCTCGATGATGCTGACAGGAATACCCCTGCCCCGCAGCACCGCGGCAAGCTCCATGCCGATCAGTCCGCCGCCGATGATGACGACAGGTCCGCCAGTTTCTGCACGGGAAAAGAGGGTTGCGGCGTCGCCATAGGTGCGGAAATCGAGCGCGCGCTCGGCACCGGGGCATGCCAGCCGTCGTGCTCGTGCGCCGGTGGCGAGGAGCAGTTTGCCGTAGGGCAGTGCCCGGCCGTCGCTGAGGGCTATGGTGCGGCTGGCGGCGTCGATGCGGGTGGCGGTGCGGCCCGGGCGATAGGTAATGCCGGCCGCTTCCAGTGCCTCAGTCGTGCAGATCGCCTTCATCTGCACGGCTCCTTCCAGTGGTTTGGAGAGCGGAGGGCGCTCATAGGGCAGGTGTGGCTCCGCGCCAATCAGCGTGACGGCGCCGGAAAAACCGGCTTCACGGGTGGCGAAGGCGGCGCGGGTCCCGGCTTCGCCCGCCCCGATAATGACGATGTCGTCCATGCTGGTCTCCGTGGAAAGGGACCGGCGCGTGGCGCCGGTCGGGGGAGGATCAGTTCCGGCTGGCGTAGTCGGCCATGTTCTTCGGGGTGACAAGCTCGAAGGGCACCCAGACCTGCTTTTCGATCGCCTCGCCGCGCACCAGCGCCACCGCGGCATCCACCGCGCTTGCCGATTGGCCCTTGGCGTTCTGGAACACGGTCGCGTCGAGATCGCCTGCCGCCATGGCTGCGAGGCCGTCCTGCGTCGCGTCGATGCCGATGATGATGACGTCGTCCATGGAGACGCTTGCCGCCTTGAGAGCCTGAATCGCGCCGATCGCCATTTCGTCATTGTTGGCGAAGACCACGTCGATGGGCTGGCCAGCAGTGATCCAGTTGGTTGTCAGGTCCATGGCATTGGTGCGTGTCCAGGCGCCGGACTGTTCGTCGGCGATGGTGACACCCTTGCAGTCGCTCGCTGCCAGCGCATCCTTGAATGAGGACGTACGGTCGCGCGAGGCCTGGTGGGCAAGGTCGCCCATCAGGATGTAGACCTGTGCATCGCTTGCCTTGCCCTTCTCCTTCAGCAGCGAACAGGCGGCCTGTGCGCCAAGTTCGCCGGAATCCGTCTCCTTTGATCCGACATAGGCCTGCTTTTGCGGGAGCTTGGCGATGTTGTCCGGCTCGAGGTTGAGATAGACGAGCGGAATGCCGGCCTTCTCGGCAGCCTCGCTGATGCCCGGGGCGGCGGAGGTGTCCGTCAACGTCATGATGATCGCATCCACCCCGGCAGCGATGAAATTGTTCACCTGATTGAGCTGCTTGGAGATGTCGGTCTGGGCGTCTTCGACCTGGACATTGACGCCCTTGACCTCTGCGGCTCGCGCGCCAATCCCTTCGCGCAAGAGGGTCTGGAAATTGTTGTCGAAACTCTGCATCGAGACGCCGATCGTCTCCGCTGCGGCAGCACTTCCCATCAAGGCGGCCAGAATTGCCGCCAGGCACATGGATTTCATGGTATCCTCCCAGTTTGGGTGCCGGTCCACCCGCTCGCACTCCGGAGACCCGGCGGGCCTGCTTGTCGGCGCCGCCCTAGCCGAGGGCGACGCGAACCTCTCCGTCGATCACCTCGGCGGGATAGGTTTTCAGGTTCTCGCAGGCCGGCAGGCGCAGGGCCTCGCCGGTGCGATAGTCGAAAGCGCCGGAATGCTTGGGGCACTCCACCTCGAAATCCATCACCAATCCTTCGGCAAGATGGATCGCCTCGTGGGTGCACAGGCCGGCGGTGCAATAGACGCTGTCATCCGGCGCGCGGTAGATGGCGTAGGTGCGGCCGCCATGGTCGAAACGGACAGCGCCTTCCTGTTCGATGTCGGCGAGCTTGCAGGCGGGAACCCAGGTCATTCGGCAGCTCCTTGAACTTCGGTACGAGCCTTGCGGGCGGCGAGCTTTTCCTTGCGCTTGCGGTAGCGCTCCTGCATGCGGGCTTCGCCTTCCGTGGAGCCGTCGTGCCAGGTGCCGAACCACTTATCGAGCGGGATCAGGGCATCGCCGTAATTCACCTCGAAATACTTGTGGTGCAGGTAATGCGCATAGGCGTGGCTATCGACCAGCGTCTCTTCGCCCACTTCCACCTTGTCGAAGCCGACATGGCCGGGAATGGCGCCGAAGCCGGCATAGTGAAGCTGATAGAGCATCAGGATGGGGTTTGACGGCAGGACCAGGTGATAGAAGGCGGTGCCGAGATAGAGCAGGTGCTCGACCGGGTGCATCGACAGCGACGACCAAGGCGACGGGTTCACCGAATTGTGGTGGACCGAGTGCACCCATTTGTAGAGAAACGGAGTGTGGATGAGCCGGTGAATGCAGAAGAAGTGGAACTCGTGGATGATCGGCACGGCGAGGGCGACGAGTGCCAGTGTCCACGGGTTTTCGGCAAAGCTCAACCAGGGGGCGTAGCCATTGGCATAGGCCCAGAGCATGGCGACCTCGATCGCCGTCCAGATGGTGACGCCCGAAAGAAACGTGCGCAGGATGTTGTCGAGGTTCTGGCTCTCGAACCAGAAGGCCTTGTTCTTCTGATCGGCAGGGAATTTTCCGTTGTATTTGAAGCGGTTTTCCTGCCTCTTCAACACATAGAGATGCACCTCGAAGGCGCCGTAGAAGAGAAGGACACAGACCGCATTCACCGCGTAGAGCCAGGCGACCCAGCCGATGCCGAGGCTCTGCAGCGTTTCGATTGGCGGGATTATCCAGGCCCAATAGGCGATAGCGGAAGCCGCGAAGATGGCGTTCCACGGAAAGAAATAGTGCGGCAGCCACTTGAGGATCGCCAGGAGGCGAGGCGGAAAGACGAACAGCGGTGCGGTCTCGACCGGCTGGTTCGGTGCCCAGTCCCCACGCTTATTGCGCGTTCCGTATTTCAGATCGTCCATTGTGCTCTCCCTCGGACGTGCGAGCGGTTTCACACTCGCTGAATTTCCTTGTTGGAGGGGGCGCATGTCGCGCCGCTGGCCCTGTTGCGCCTTGCGCAACCGGCTCTCCTCCCGACCTGGAAATTATCAAGAGCGAGCCGGAATGCCGAACGGTTCCTTGATCAAATCAGATCAGAGGCCTTCGGCCGTGATGGTGATGAAGCGGATGGGGCTTGGGTCCGGTTCGACATCCGTCAGGCCGATGCGGCGGAGGACGAGGTCGAGCGCGCGCTGGGCCTGTGCTTCCGGCGCCTGGTCCAGCACCACATCCATGATGCCATCGCTGAGCGCCGCGCGGGTGTAATCAGTCAACTCGTGTCCGATGAACAGGATCTCCCTGCTCCGCGGATGGCGGCGCAGCACGCTGATCAGGGCGGAGTTGGCACCGCCGGCATTGTAGAGGCCGACGAGATCAGGATATTTCTCCAGCGCGATTGCGAGTGTCTCCGCGCTGAAATGCTCTTCGTCCCGTGTGAAACCCAGCCATTCGAAGGCGATGGGACCGGGATGGGCGGCGAAGTAACTGGAGAAACCGCGGATGCGATCGCGGTGTACCTGATAGATCGGATGACAAAGCGCGACGACAGGGCCTTTCGTGCGGGCCATGCGGGCGATGAACCAGGCGGCCGTCCGCCCGGCGGCCTCGTTGTCTATGCCGACGAAGGCCCCGGTCTTCTCCAGGGCACGGGTGACGACATGCACGATGGGCACGCCCTGGGCCGCCACGGCTTCCACTGCCGCCTTGATAAGCGGGCTGTTCGGGACGGCAAGGATCAGGCCAGCACGCGGCAAATCGGTCGAGCGGATGTGGCGGGCGATCTGCTCCGGGTTCATTTCCTCGGTAAAGCTGCGATGCACGACAACCAACGGATCCAGCGTGGCTGCGATGCGCTCGAATGCCTTGGAAAGGCGCCGGTAGAATGTCGTTTCGGGGCGGACCATCAGGACTTCGATGCGCAGCAAGCCGCGGTGCGCATCGGGCAGCGTGCGGGGATAGTTCAGGCTGCGGGCGGCTATCACCACCTTTTCGGCGAGCTCGGGGCGCACGCCGCCACGCCCGTTCAGCACCCGCTCCACGGTCGCTGTACCGACACCGGCAAGGCGGGCAATGTCCCTGTAGCTGGACTTGCTCATCGTATCGTGGGCTCCTTGAACCGATCCCTGCATGCCACGGAAGCGTACGCCCGCCGTCGACTACCGTATGACTGCACCACCAAATAGCTGTCTTCGACAAGATCCAGTCGCGATAAATCTGTCGATGAGGCATCCGGCAACAAGCCATGGGCGGGATGAGGGGCAGGATGCTGCGCGATTCGATGCTCTTGCGCTACGGATCGTCTGAGGGCCGTACTTCGAGAGCGCCACGAAGGATCGGGCGGCATGCGGTGGAGGCTTGCGGGAAGGTGGAAAAGTGGCGGTGTAGCAAGGAATTAGCCCTTTTGCACCAACCCACGGTGACCGGCTGGAAGGTTAGCAACCTTAAAAACCTCGCCCCCCCCAGAGAATCGCACATTATCCCGCTTACGTGATCATTGGCTGTCGTGGCTATTTAGCAATGCGACAGTCTTGCCTCTCGATGTGTTGGTCAACGCCCACGTTGGGAGCAAGGCTCGCGTGCCCGTCAATCCGTGATCGATCGGATCAAGCACGGCTGATCGCCGCAACAGATTGCCGGAAGGAGGCGTCTGGAGCTGCATCCAATCTCGGTCAGCCACGAAACGACCTACAAGTTCGAATGCTTAACCGACGGCCAGGCGATCAAGTTATGGCAACATGTGCCGGAGCATCGTGCCAGACATCGACCCCTTCACGCCAGACGCAAGCATGGTCAGAGGTTTGGCCCAGATCTCAATATTCTACGTCACCCGGATGTCGTGGCCGATCGCAAGCAGTTCGAGCATTGTGAAAGCGATCTTATCCAGTTTTGGAAGACGTTCGGAAAAGCCAATGTGATATCAATGGTCGAACCGGTCAGCCGGGTCGCGATTTTCCCGCGCAACAACGATCGGCAGTCCCGACCGGTCAAGAACAGCCTTGGGAAGGGACTACAAGCCCTGTCCCACCTCGCCCGCCGTTCCATCACCTTCGACGGTGGACCGGAGTTCACCGACTGGCCATACCTCCAGGTGAGCATCGGCAACCAGACGTGGTTCTGGGATCCGCAGTTGCCGTGGCAAAAGGAACTGCCGAAAACACCAACGGTCGCGTGCGGAAATGGCTTTCGAGAGGGAGCCGATCCTTTATCTGTCACCGGCGCAGACCTCATCGAGATCTGCAACCGGCTAAACATGCGGCACGGAGCTTAGGATGAGACGCTCCCGCAAGCCGCGCTTCGCGCGTGAACGCCACCATCCAAATGCACGACGCTCATCAGAACTCTTCCCAACTATCCTTGCCGGTATCGAGAGCGGCATTGCCCGAGAAGGCTGACGCGATCCTGCGGCTGAGCGCCCGAACCGGCAAGGCAGCTGCGGTGTCATAGGCTCCGGTCTCGCGAGGCGGAGAAGATGCGGAGATCGTGGTCCGCAATTGCGGATGCGAGAGCCTGAACTGTGCCAGCAACTGTCTCAGCGATGCCACTTCCCGCGCCAGACCGTGACTGGCGGCGGTCGATTCCTCGACCATTGCGGCATTTTTCTGCGTGTCGTGATCCATCTGGTTGACGGCCGTGTTGATCTGCTGAAGGCCTGAAGCCTGCTCCTGCGCCGATTCCACGATCGCTGCCACGTGCCGGTTGATTTCCTGAACCTCGGACACGATCGTTTCCAGCGCCCTCCCCGTATCGCCGACGAGTTGAACCCCTTCACGCACCTGATTGTTCGACGTGGTGATCAGCCCCTTGATATCCTTGGCAGCGCTGGCGGAACGCTGGGCCAGTTCCCGCACTTCCTGTGCAACGACAGCAAAGCCCTTGCCCGCGTCACCGGCGCGTGCGGCCTCGACACCTGCATTCAGCGCCAGCAAGTTCGTTTGGAACGCAATCTCGTCGATAACGCCGATGATGTTGCTGATCTCATTGGCTGACTTCTCGATCTGCTCCATCGCATGCACGGCGCGGCGTACGACATCACCGGACTGCTCAGCGCCAACCTTTGCGCGGACGACAAGCTGACCCGCATCCTGAGCGCGAGCCGTGGAATTTTTGACCGTTCTCGTGATTTCTTCGAGAGCTGCGGCCGTTTCTTCCACGGCTGCCGCCTGCTGTTCCGTGCGCTTGGCCAGGTCGTCGGCCGCCGATTTGATCTCGTTCGCGCCGGCGTCAATGCCAAGGGCGTTCTGCGCGACCCTGTTTAGAGCGTCCTGAAGCTTTTCGGCCGAGTTGTTGAAGTCGTTGCGCACGGAATCCAGCGAGGCCGTAAATGGCCGCTCGATCCTGTGTGACACGTCACCGTCCGACAGCTTCGCAAGACCGGCAGCCAGATTGTCGACCGCGAACTGCACATCGGCAGCTTCTTTCGCTTTCAGTTTCTCTCGCGCGATCCGCTCCTCCTCCGACAATGAACGGCTGGCTTCCGTTTCCTGTTCAAGACGAATACGCGCCAAAGCGTTCTCACGGAAAACCGCGACCGTTTTTGCCATTCGGCCTATCTCGTCCCTGCGCTCCTCGCCATAGATGGCAATGTCGAGCTTGCCGCCAGCCAGCGAGGCCATTGTATCTGTCATGATATCGATCGGTCTGATGACACCCCTGATGACGGTCCAGATCGAAAATACTGCGATAGCCGCAGCAAACGCACCGATGAGGGCCATGATCGCCAACAACAGGGACTTCAGGGCTTCCCCTTCCGCCATGCCGTCTTCAGCAGCGGTGAGCTTAAGGGCAATGAGCTTGTTGATATCCTCGCTCAGAGGATCAACAAGCGGGTAGAGCGCGTTGGTAGCAAACTCTGCGAGAGCCCTATCGTCATTCGCCGCGACCAGGTCCGCCAGCCCACCGAGCTGCGTTGCTGCATTTTCAAGGTTTTGCCCAAACTGGTTGGCCAGCGTCTCCTCCTCGGCCGTCAGTTTGGTCGAAAGATATATGGCCCACTGTCCGTCGATGTTCTTGAGAGCCGACCGGATATCCTGTTCGCCCCTTTCATTTGTTACCGTGCCCGCTGCGACCTTGTGAACGGTATCAACGATCTTCACGGCATATTCGTCGGCTATCGTCTTCAACTGGCTCATGGGTATGACGCGGTCGGCCACGATCGACCGTACGAGCTTTGCTTCCTCGTTCAGAGCATAGAGGGCGAAAGCTGCTATGGCGACCAGAGTGGCAACAAGCAAAGATATGCAGGAAAGGAGTTTCAGGCGAATGGACATTGCAACTACTCCAAATCTGATAAGTGACGAAATGTGTTTTTCGGGGCTAAAATCACTACCATGGAGTGTCTGCGCGGACACTTGTTATCGAAGATTGCATATATGTGAATAAAAATTGGTTAAACTATAGGCATTTGCCTCGTGTTTTAGCATTCCCGAGTATTGAGCAGGGCGGCATAAGAGTGATCCGTCTTTGCTGAGCGAACCCAGATAGTGTGGACCGCGCCGTATTCTCCGTTGGCGCACAGGGTTCTCCGCATCGCCGATCGCAGAGCGATCGGCGTGGTTGTCTATGATAGTCTTAAGAAAAACAGCCGAGGCAAGGATTGGCGCACGCCCATTGCGCCAAGGCAGAAGTCAAGCGCCTCGCGATCGATGGTCGCTCCGCTTCACACTGGCGAGCCGACGCGTGACAACTCCAGGGAGATGTCCCTTGCAAAGATCACGGCGATTTCCGGTGGCGTCGGGCGGGCACGCAGCGCAACATAGAACTGCGACTGCCATTCCAGCTCCAGCCCCCTGATCTGCCGCATCTCGTTCTGTTGCACCCAGGGCCGCGCGAAATGCGTCGGGAGGAATCCGAGAAAACAGCCACTTCGTACCAACATGGCCTGCGCCTCCATGTTGGAAACCGACGCCGTCACGATAGGTGAGCGGAATTTGGCCAGTTCACTCTTGTGCAGGTAAGGCCTTACCGTGACCGGGTGACGTGACACCTCGGCCAGCGTGATGTCCTCATTGGGGCGATGGAACAGAGGATGATTTTCGCCGCAGAAAAGGGCGTGCTCCTCGACATAGACCGGGGTGTACTCGACGTTGAGATGACGCTGCGGAAAGGGTCCGACGGCAACGTGGAGTTCACCTGTCTGCAGCCCTTTGGCGAGCGTTTCGGGTGTACCGACTTCGAGTGACAGGCGAACCTTCTGCTCGCGCAGGAAGAACCGCCGAATGGCGAGGTGGACAGGGAGCTCCGGATTGCTGGCTTCGCTGTCCACGATTCCGACGCGCAAGTGGCCTGTCAGGACGCGGCGCAGCTGGCCAAGGCTTGTCTCGCAGGTTTCGATCGACCCCAGCAGCTGCTTGGCCTCGTCGTAGACGGCCTCCCCCTTCTCCGTCAGGGCAAAACCCGCACGCCCCCGATGACAGAGCGTGAAGCCCAGCGTCAGCTCAAGGTCTTTCAAATGGGTCGAGATGGCCGAGATGCTACCGCCAAGCACGGCCTGTGCACCGCCAAAGCCGCTGTGCTCGACGACGGCACAGAAGGTGCGCAGGTTGCGAAGGGTATAGTCGCTGATCCGCATGGCGCCGAGCCTCCTCGTTTGGCCCAGCGTAACTTCAATTATTCTGAAGTAAATGTGCAAAGATTGCGATTTAATGAATTATCGCACGCCTGAATACTCCTGCCATCGGCCGTGGCTGTCGCGCCCGCCGACCAGAGGGAGGAAGACATGAAAAATTTTGCCAGGGCCGCAGCCGTCGCTGCCGTCGTGACCTTCGCCGGCAATGTCGCGAAGGCTGAGGAGTGGAAATTCGCAATCGAGGAAATTCCTGGCTCGATCATGGACAGCTATGCGCAGGAGTTCAAGAAGCGCATCGAGACGGCGACCGCCGGAGAGGTCAAGGTCACGGTCTATCCGCTGGGTTCGCTCGGCACGCCGACCGAAGTGGCCGAACAGACGGCGGACGGGGTCATCCAGCTTTCAAACCTTTCGGTCGGTAATCTCGGCACGATCGTTCCGGAGAGTCAGATCTTTCTCTCGACCTATGTTCTGCCCAGCGATCCCAAGCGCATGAACGACATGCTGGCGACCAGTCCCGTGATCCATCAGGAGCTGGCAGGGCATTTCGAGACCAAGGGATTGAAGCTTGGCGCTCTCTACAGCGAGGGGCCGCAGGTCTGGACCACCCGGAAGGAAATCCGCAAGCCGGAGGATCTGGCCAATTTCAAGATGCGCGTGATGGTTTCGCCCATGCTGTTGAAGGCCTATGAGGATCTCGGTGCCTCGCCGACGCCGGTTCCGTTCGGCGAAGTCTACGGCGCCCTGCAACTTGGCCAGGTCGATGGCCAGATCAATCCCATTCCGACGATCGAGGAGATGAAGTTCTACGAGGTCACGGATTACCTGATCTGGGCCGGCGAGCAGGAACTTATCACCGCGGTTCTTGCGAGCGACGATTGGTACAAGGATTTGCCCGAAGATCGTCGGCAACTTCTCGACAAGACGTTCGCCGAACTCAACGGTTTCATTCCCCCGGTCGTGCAGCGCTTCAATCAGGAGCGGCTGCAGAAGATCCAGGCGGCCAAACCCACGATCAAGCTGGTCGAGCTGACGGAGGCCGAGCGGGCAGTCTTTCGTGAGCGCGCAAAGGTGACAGCCGATGCCGTTGCGGATGTCGCTGGCCCCGATGCCGGCGCGCTCCTGAAGAAGCTTCAGGCCGAGTCCGTTCAATAGGGCGCGCGGCCCGGCAATTTGCCGGGCGCATCCCGGATCAGGAAACAGAATCATGGAACAAGCACCGCGCTCGCGCCGGAACGCCCTTTTGCGGCTGGATGATGGAATCGCCTCCCTCGAGGCGGCGGTTCTCAGCCTGACGATGATCGTCATGGCGCTGAACACGATTGCCAATGTCTTCGGCCGGTACGTCCTGGCACACAGTCTGTATTTTTCCGAAGAGCTGAACGAGATCCTGATGGTGACCGCCACCTTCATGGGCCTTGGATATGTGACGCGCAAAGGCCGCCACATCCGCATGTCTGCGGTCTACGATCTGGTTCCGGAAACCGCCCGGCGGTGGCTGATGGCCGCCATCGCGCTGACCACGGCTGCCGCCATGTTCCTGCTTGCATGGCATGCCTGGGAATATGTCGCCAAGGTTGCCGCCCGCGGGCGGCTTACACCAGCGATGCAACTGCCGCTCTGGACAACCTATGTCGTCGTCGTCGTCGGCCTCGCGCTGACCGGCATCCAATACCTCCTTGCCGTCGTCGCCAATGTCACACGCCGGGAGGGGGTCTGGGTCTCCTT
Source organism: Shinella sp. JR1-6 (assembly GCF_004284735.1). Lineage (NCBI taxonomy): Bacteria > Pseudomonadati > Pseudomonadota > Alphaproteobacteria > Hyphomicrobiales > Rhizobiaceae > Shinella > Shinella sp. JR1-6. Next base: position 29,668 of record NZ_SHMI01000030.1, read on the forward strand.
TGAAGAGACCGACGCCTTCGAGGATCCCGAAGTGACGAAACTTCTCGAATTGCAGGTCGGCGAAGAGGCCGGTCCTGCCCGCGCCACGGGAGGCTGAACCATGACACTCATGATGATCGCCGTCATGTGCCTGCTGCTCCTGGCAGGTTATCCGATGATGATGCCGCTTCTCGCCGCGACGGTTCTTGCTTTCTGGCTGTACCTGCCTGATCTTGCCATGCAGCAGATCGTCCAGCAGATGATCGGTGGGGTAAAGCCTTCCGCGCTCGTTGCCGTCCCCATGTTCATTCTTGCCGCCGACATCATCACGCGCGGCCAGTCGGCCGACCGGCTGGTCGACCTCGTGATGCGCTTCATGGGGCACCTGCGCGGGGGCCTGGCGATTTCGGTGACATCCGCCTGCGCCTTGTTTGGCGCGGTGTGCGGCTCGACCCAGGCAACCGTCGTCGCCGTTGGCGGGGCCATGCGGCCTCGCATGCTGCGGGCGGGCTACCGCGATGATTTCACTATCGGGCTGATCGTCAACGCGGCCGACCTTGCCTATCTCATTCCACCGTCGATCGGCATGATCGTTTACGGGGTCCTTTCGGGCACGTCGATTTCGGAACTGTTCATCGCCGGTATCGGGCCGGGGCTGCTCGTGGTCGTGCTGTTTTCCGTATGGTGCTGGTATGTCGCCCGGAAGGAAGGGCTTCCCGTCGAACGCCGGGCCACCTGGGCGGAGCGGTTTCATGCGGCGCGGCGCGCGCTCTGGCCGCTCGCCTTTCCGGCTCTTGTTGTCGGCGGCATCTATGGCGGCATCTTCAGCCCCACCGAAGCCGCCGCGATCTGCGTGCTCTATGCCACGCTGCTCGAGCTCCTGATCTTCCGCTCGATCGGTTTGAAGGATCTCTGGAACATTGCCCTTTCGACAGGAATGATGACCTCCGTCGTCTTCATCCTGATCGCCACGGGCGCGGCCTTCTCCTGGACGATTTCCTATGCCCAGGTGCCCCAGCAGATTCTGGCTGCCATAGGGCTGGAAGGTGCCGGTCCGATGAAGGTGCTGCTGGTGATAAACCTCGCCTTCTTCATCGGCTGCATGTTCGTCGATTCACTGGTGGTGATGCTGATCCTCGTGCCGATCTTCGCGCCATTGGTGGCCGCGACCGGGCTCGATCCGGTGCTGGTCGGCATCCTGGTCACGCTGCAGGTTGCCATCGGAGCGGCGACGCCGCCTTTCGGATGCAATCTGTTCACGGCCGTCGCCGTGTTCCGCCGACCCTTCGTCGATGTGGTGCGTGGCGTACCGCCCTTCCTTCTCATCCTGCTGCTGGTCGCCGTGCTGCTGAGCCTGTTCCCGTGGATCGCGCTCGGGCTGCGTGACCTCGCGTTCCGCTGACCAAATTCAATCACAAGGAGACTTTTCATGACGGATACAAAATCCGGCAATGCGCACGGCTACGAGAACGGCAGGCTCAATCTACCCTTCGTCGGCATCTCGACCTTCGGCAAGCGCCCCTATGTCGAAGACTGGACGAAGATCGATGCGGATGTGGCCGTGCTCGGCGCGCCCTTCGACTTCGGCACCCAGTTCCGCGCGGGTTCGCGCTTCGGGCCCCGCGCGGTGCGCGAAGCCTCGACGCTGTTCAGCTTCGGCCACGCCGGAGCCTATGACCACGAAGACGACCGCATGTACCTCGGCGAGGGCGTGCGTATCGTGGACATCGGTGACGCGGACATCGTGCATACGAACACGGAAAAGAGCCATGCGAACATCCGCAAGGGCGTCAATGCGATCCTGGACGCTGGTGCGCTGCCTGTGGTGATCGGCGGCGATCATTCCGTCAACATTCCCTGCATCGAGGCTTTCGAAGGCCGCGGCCCGATCCACATCCTGCAGATCGACGCCCATCTGGATTTCGTCGACGAGCGCCATGGCGTGCGCAACGGCCACGGCAATCCGATGCGCCGGGCAGCGGAAAAATCGTGGGTGAGCGGGTTGACGCAGGTCGGCATCCGCAACGTTTCGTCAACGGCGAAAGATGGCTACGACGCAGCCCGCAGCATGGGATCCGACATCCTCTCCGTCCGGCAGGCGCGAGGGCTTGGCGCACGCGGCGTGATCGACCGTATTCCCGAAAACGCACGCGTCTACGTCACGCTCGATATCGACGGTTTCTGCCCCTCGATCGCTCCGGGCACCGGCACACCCAGCCACGGTGGCTTCCTCTACTATGAGGTGCTTGAGATGCTCCAAGACCTGGCGCGTCGCAACGAGGTGGTCGGCATGGATCTTGTCGAGGTTGCACCGGATTATGACCATACTGGCGGGACCGCCATTCTCGCCGCGCAGGTTCTGCTCAACTTCCTCGGTTTCGTCTTCGACGCCCGCGCACAACACGCGCGCTGAAACAACCGCTGAACGCACGGCGGCAGCCTTGGACAGCGGCTGCCGCCGTGACATCAGGTGAAGCCAAGCGTGGCACCTGCGATGAAGGGTACCCCTCCTCTCCTTGAGAGCCCTTCATCGGCCTCGCCTGGAAGCCTGCCGTGCCAGCACGCGGATGGTGCAAACACAGGCACCTGCCGTTGGCGTGCGGGCAGCGGCAGGCCCACTGATGGGCTTAGCCGTCCGCCAGATCCTTGAGTACACCCTGGGCGGCCTTCACCAGGAGGCCGAGATCGACCGCACCGGCAATGAAGCGGTAGCCCCAATGCCTGTAGCGGACGGCGTCGGCCGCGTTGGTGGCGAGGATGCCCGGGGCCTTGCCGGTGGCGACGATGCGGCGTGCCGCATCTTCAAGCACGGCCTGGACCTCCGGTGCTCCGGCGCGACCGAGAAAACCCATGGAGGCGGAGAGATCGGAGGGACCAATGAAGACGCCGTCGACGCCCGGAACAGCCGCGATTTCCTCCAGCCTGGCAAGGGCATTGGTGGTTTCGATCTGCACGAGCACGGCGATCTCGTCGTCGGAGACGGCAAAATAGTCCGATGTCAGGCCGTAGCGGCTTGCCCGGGTCGCGCCAGCGACGCCGCGAAGTCCCTTGGGCGGGTAGCGTGTGGCGGTTACGGCTGCCGCCGCCTCCTCGGGAGTTTCAACAAAGGGAACGAGCAGGGTCTGCGCACCCATATCGAGTACACGCTTGATCAGCACCTTGTCGTTCCAGGCGGGGCGGACGACGGCTTGGGCCGTGCCCACGGCCGCCGCCTGCAACAGGGGCTGGACGCTGGCAAGGTCGATCGGGGAATGCTCGGTGTCGAACAGCAGCCAGTCGAAGCCAACAAGCGAGAGAGCCTCGGAGGAAATCGGGCTGCCGAGGGACAGCCAGAGCCCGTTCTGCGTGTCGCCGGCAAGGAGCCGGCGCTTGAACGTGTTGCGGGGAGCCTGCATCATCGCCTCACACGAACTGCACGGCGACCGAGCCGAGCGGGCCGAAATCGGCGTGAAGGGTATCGCCCTTCTTGGCCCAGACGGGGCGTGTGAAGCTGCCGGACAGCAGCATGTGGCCCGGCTCCAGCGTCACGTCGAATGGGGCGAGCTTGTTGGCAAGCCAGGCGACCGCCATCGCCGGATGGCCGAGAACGCCGGCGGCCAGTCCCGTCTCCTCGATTTCCGAATTGCGATAGAAGATCGCACCGACCCAGCGCAGGTCCACATCCGTCGGTCGAACGGGCCGCCCGCCGAGCACCAGTCCGGCGGCCGCGCCGTTGTCGGCGACCGTGTCGAAAATCCTCCGCGGTTCGGTAACGCGTGCGTCGATGATCTCGATGGACGGGATGATCCATTCCGTTGCACGCAAAACATCGACGAGGCCGACATTCGGTCCCTTCAGCGGCTCCTTGAGCACGAAGGTCAGTTCCGGCTCGACACGCGGCACGCAGAAGTCCTCGAACCGCACCTTCGCGCCATCTGCCAGCACGAGGTCGTCGAACATATAGCCGTAGTCGGGCTCATCGATCTTCGAGGCGGCCTGCATGGCCTTTGACGTCAGGCCGATCTTGTGGCCGATGATCTTCACGCCGGCCTTGACCTTGGCCTCTGCCACGGCGGAGGAGATCGCATAGGAATCTGCGATCTCGATCTCGGGATACATCTCAGAGGGACGCGGCCCCTGCACCTTGGTACGGTGGCTTTCCAGCAGGCTCGCGACACAGCGCGCGCGTTGTTCTTCGTTCAGCATGATCAAGGGGCCTTTCAGAGTTTGATGCAGACGTTGCGCAGCTCGGTGTAGAATTCGAGCGAATGGATGCCCCCTTCCCGGCCGATGCCGGAGGCTTTCGATCCGCCGAAGGGTGTTCTGAGGTCGCGAAGGAACCAGCAGTTGACCCAGGCGATGCCGACCTCGATCTGCCGCGATACACGGTGCGCGCGCGACAGGTTCGTGGTCCAGATCGAGGTTGCCAGCCCGTAGGGGCTGTCATTTGCCAGCACGACGGCCTCCTCTTCCGTGTCAAAGGGCGTGATGTGCGTGCAGGGCCCAAAAATCTCGTCAGTGATGACGGGCGCGTGCTGTGGAAGGCCGGTCCAGACGGTTGGCTCCACCCAATAGCCGTTCTCATAGCCGGCAAGCTGCGGCACCCCGCCACCGGCAAGGATCGTCGCGCCTTCGGCCCGCGCCTTGTCATAGTAGGACAGGACCTTTTGCCGATGTTCGGCGCTGATGAGCGGGCCCATCGTCGTCGCCGGATCAAAAGGATCGCCGAACCGGTAGCTGTTTGCCTTGCGCGCGAGGCCCTCGGCCAGCCGCTCGAAGATGCCGCGCTGCACATAAAGGCGCTCTGTACCGAGACATACCTGCCCCGTATTGGCGAAGCAGGCGCGTCCGATCCCTTCCAGCGTGGCGTCGAGATCGGCGTCGTCGAAGATGATGCCGGCATTCTTGCCGCCGAGCTCCAGCGAGACGGGGCGAATGCCGCCGGCCGCTGCGCGCATGATCGCCTCGCCGGTCCGCGTCTCGCCGGTGAAGGTGATACCATCGACATCCGGATGGCTTGTCAGGAACTCGCCGGCAGCACCCGGCCCCTTGCCATGCACCACATTGTAGACGCCCGGCGGGATTCCGGCCGCATTCATCACCTCGCCGAGGAGCGTTGCCGTTGCCGGCGTTTCCTCGGATGGCTTGACGACGACCGTATTGCCGCAGGCGAGCGCTGGTGCGACCTTCCACGTCATCAGGAGAAGTGGCAGGTTCCAGGGGCAGACGACGGCTATGACACCACGGGGCAGCCTCAGCGCATAATTGAGCGCGCCGGCGCCGTCGGGCGTCGCCATCTCGAACGTCTCCGTCGAGGCCGTGAGGATCTGGTCTGCGAAGACATTGAAGTTCGCGGCGCCGCGAGGGATGTCGATATGTGACGCGATGGAGCGGGGCTTGCCCGTATCGTGGATTTCAGCCGCCAGGAACTCATCGAAACGTGCATTGATGCCATCGGCGACCTTGCGCAGCAGCGCGACGCGCTCTGCAAGCGGCATGCGGCCCCACGGCCCCTTCAAGGCCGCCCTCGCCGCGCCAACCGCGGCATCGACTTCGGTCCGGCCGGCGGCGGAAATCTCGCCGATCACCTCGCCGGTGCTCGGGAAATGATTGGCGAAGGTCTCGGCGCTGCCGCGGACGAACTTGCCGTCGATGAAATTGAGATAGGTCTTCACATCTTGTCCTTTCGCATGACCGCTTCCGTCAGGCCGCCCGCTCGGGGTCGCCGGCCGTCAGGTAGTCCCACATCCGTTCCACAATGCCGCCGCCGAGCGTCGCACGCTGCGCGGCATCCGCCGCCGTTATGACCGGCGCTTCGTTGGCCAATCCCGCAGCAAGGGCGGCAAGCTCGACGCGGCACATGTCTTCCAGATACCAGGCGAGCATCAGCGCCTCCTCGATCGTTCCGCCGCGAACGACCGCGCCGTTGCCGCGCATCAAGACGCCCGCGCTGTCGCCCATGGCCGTGACGACGCCTTCCGCCCGCCCGTCATCACGGATCAGCTGGATGTCGTCCCAGAAACCGACCCCGGGCGCAAAGTAGGTGCCGAAGCCGTGCCGCATCTGCGGCCGACGGCCGAGTGCTGCGAGTGCCATGACGCACGGTGACATGAAGCGGATGACTGCACCGACGGATGGCTGTGCCGCATAAATCTGCTGGTGGATGCGCACCTCACCCAGAACACCGGCCGGCAGATCACCCGTCACCGGTACCAGGGTGCAAGGTTCGCCCGGCTCGACCAGGGCCATCGGCCGGGGTGGGCAAGTCAGGAAGTGCTGCTGGTCGATACGGGCAGAGCAATGACCGTAGGCGTGCACGAGACCGGCACGACCAAGGGCGCGGGCGGCCACCCGCACTGCGATTGCGATTTCGCTTGTCATGCTGTCAGTCCTTGAAGGCGGCGATGTTCGGCTTCGCCCCCCAGTGGCAGAAGCCCTTGGGTTCGAAGTGGAATTGCCGGTCGCGCCACAGCGGCTCGTCGTGGATCTCGCAAACGCCCGTCGAATATTCGAACGTCATGCCCTCGGGCCCGGTGAAGTAGAGGAACTGGGCCGAGGAGGTCGGATGCCGGCCCGGCCCGAAGGTGATGTTGACCTGATTGTCCCGCACGTGGCTGAAGGAACGCTGGATATCGTCTGTGCTTTCAACCTGGTGGTTGATGTGCTGGATCCCGGCCTTGTGAAAAGGAAACAGCGCGATCGAATGGTGGATCGTGCCGAGCCGCATCAGTGGCGCATCGCCTATCCGATCGGAAACGCGGGCGTTGCAGACTTGCGTCCAGAAGGACTCGTCACGCTCGGCATCCGTCGTGCAGAGGCCCACATGGGAAAAACCGGTAATGCCGGCATCGCGGGTACCATGGTAGCGCTTGCCCGACATTTCGGGGCGCACGACGAATTCGATGCCGTTGCCGGTCGGATCGTTGAACCGGATGAACTCGCGAACATGGCGTGCGTCGCATTCCTGTGCCGAGCCGTAGTGCACGCGATGGCCGAGACCTTCGAGCGTGGCGGCGGCGCGCTGAAGATCGTCGGAAGAACCGATCTCGAAGGCTGTTACCTGATCCTGTGGATCGCCCTCGAAGTAGCACAGCGTGTGTTCGCGGGCATCCGATTTGAAATAGGTCGCATCCCGGCGGCGCTCCGAGACCTCGAGGCCGAGGATGTTCACTGCGAACCATTCCGCGCCGGCAAGGTCGGTCGTGCCCAAGCGGCAGTAGACAACGTCTTTGAGCTCGATCATCGTTCTTCTCCTCCAAGGAATTCCGGCGCGAGGCAGGGCGAACCCCAGGTGCAATGCGACCGGGCGGTGTCGGAAAACTGGCGTGGACCCCGGATGGCGATCTGGGGGCCGGTCTCGGTATCGGCTGCATAGGAATAGTAGATGTCGCCCGGCCCCTTGGCCGTGACGAAAACCGCTTCGGACGCGGCATGACGCCCCGGTCCGTGAACGACAGGAACCTGGCGCGATTGCAGGAAATACCAGCCCTGCATCACGTTGTTGACACCCTCGACGGACCAGCTCGCCCCCAGCACCCCATCGCGCTCGGAAGGATAGAGAGCCACACGGTGATGCGCCTCATCGAGGCGGAGGAAAGTTGCATCGCCGATCCAGTCGGAAACCTCCAGCCCGACGCCGCGCGTCCAGAAATCCTCATTGGCGGAGATATCGGTGCAGGCGAGCTGTACTGCCTGGAACCCGGTAATGCCTGCATCGCGCGGCCCATGATAGCGCCAGCCCGACGTCAGCGGCCGCCAGACGAGCTCCACCGTTACACCGTTCGGTGCCTTGACCGCGATGCCCTTCTTGATCTGGCGGATCCTGCATGCATCTGTGTCGAGACGGACGGGAGACCACTTCGCCAGGCGGCTTTCAGCCGTATCGAGGTCTTCCGCCCGCGCGACCGTCAGCGCGACCGCGGTGTCGCCCGTCTTGCTGTAGCAAAGCGCGTAGTTTCGCGCATCGGATCGAAAGCGGGCATGATCCTCGTCGCGGTCGCCCGCCTGAAGGCCAAAGATCTCCGTGGCAAAGGCAGCGGCGGCAGCAAGATCGGGCACCGGCAGGCGCAGGTATCGAAGGTCTCGGTAGATTGCAGTCATTTTCATCTCCTCAAGGGTGCGCCGGATGACGCACCCTTCCGTCAATGCCGGTAGCGCTCAAAGCGCGCCGGCTTCTGCTTCCAATTCGATCAGAAGTGGCGTCTTCTTGCGCCATTCGGCGTACCAGGCATCGACTGCTGCACTGAAAAACGCCCGGTCCGCAGCCACGACGGGTACATCCGTCGACTTGAGTTTTTCGAGATAGTCATTGTCGATGGAGGAATAGGCGCCGACGATTGCGTCGAGTTCTTCCGCCATCAGCTTTTCCACCACCGCGCGATCCGCTTCGGAAATGCCCTGCCATTTGCGCGCCGAACCGACAGCGATCATCGGGAACATCATGTGGTTGGACGCAAGGATTGTACCCGCATGCTCGTAATATTTCGAGTTCCAGGTGCCTTCGAAGTCGATCTGCATGCCATCGACCTGGCCATTGGCAAAGGCGTCATAGAGCGCGGGCAGCGGCATCGGCGTGGGGGCGGCGCCCAGCTGCTGCCAGAAGAACAGCTCCTGTGCAAAAGGCACCGTACGTACCTTCTTGCCGGAGAGGTCGGCGGCCGAAGCGACCTTGCCGCGCATGACGATCTCGCGCATTCCGGCCATGCCCCAGCCGAAGCCCTTGAGAGCGAATTTGTCGAGGCCGGCGACGAGCTTTTCCGCCACTTTTCCCTTCAGCAGCTTCTGCGCGCCGGCGGCATCCTTGACGATATAGGGCGCCAGGAAGACACCATAGTTCGGATCCCGATTGGCAAATTCGCCGAGCGTCAGGAAGGCGAAGTCGATGGCACCAGTCTGCAGCTGCTGCAGCATCTGTGCCTCGCTGCCGAGCTGGCCGGACGGAAAGATCGAGATGTCGACACGCCCTTCGGTCGCATCCTTGATCTTCTTTGCAAGGCTTTCAGCGCTCTTGCTCCATTGATGCGGCGGCGGCGTGATCAGGCCGAGCCGGTATTGCTCGGCGAGGGCCGGCGCCGAATGAAGACCCGCCACGATGGTTGCCACCGCGGCCAGGAATTTTGCAGCTTTCATCCGTTGTTTCCTCCCGTTTGGATGTGTTTGGAACCGGCGGTTTCCTCCGCCAGAAATGTCATCAGGCTGGCCAGCTTGTCGTCGCGGTCAGCGGCAATCGCCTCCACCGGCCGTGGGTCGTGCGCTTCCATGCCGCTTGCGAGCAGACGGCGTGCCTTCTCGTCCAGCGCAGGGGCCCCGAGGCTTTCCCACCAGCGCTCGATCTGCGGGCCGAGCTGGTCGATGCACCGCGCAATGCCGCCTTCGGCGCCCGCGAGATGAAAAACCCCGGTCGGACCGACGAAGCACCAGCGCGGTGCAAGCCCGGCCGTCACCGCCCGTTCGATATCGCCGACGCTCGCAACGCCCTCGCGCGCGAGGTAAACTGCCTCCCGCCACAGGGCCGTCTGCAGGCGATTGACGAGGTGGCCGGGCATCGGCCGCGACAGTTTCAACACTGTCTTGCCCATCGCCTCATAGAATCGCTGGGCCCATTCGATCGTGGCCGCAGAAGTTTCCGCACCACCGCAGAGCTCCACCACCGGCATCAGGTAGGGGGGATTGCAGGGATGGGCGATCAGCAAGCGCTCCGGCCGGGCCAATCCTTCGGCCATCTGGTCCGGATCAAGCCCGGACGATGAAGAGGCGATGATCGTATCGGGGTGCAAAAAGGGTTCGAGCGCTTGCAGGGCTTCAATCTTCAACGCCATCCGCTCCGGCAGGCATTCCTGCACCAGCTCCGGTTTCGCCCCCGCCGTTGCGACCGTTGTGCTCCATCGTGGAGGTACGGCGGCAGGAGAGAGCTGCCCGAGCCGTTCCACAACGGGTCGGCCCGTGCTCCAGGTGGCCGCGAGGCGATCTTCAGTCGCCGGATCGGGATCGATCACCACGGTCTTGTGGCCTGCCCCCGCAAAGGCGACTGCCCATCCGCAGCCGATGAGGCCGCCGCCCAGGATCCAGACATTCGCCATCACAGCAGCTCCTTCAGGCCGATGGAGAGCACCGGGAAGAACACCAGAAGAGCGAGAACGACGAGCACTGCGGCGAAGAACGGCAGAAGGAGAACGGAAAGGCGCTCCGCCCGCACATTGCCCATCAGCGAGGCGACGAACAGCCCGGTTCCCACCGGAGGTGTCAGGAGACCCAGCGTCAGGTTGAGGCAGACGATGATGCCGAAATGGAACGGGTCGATGCCATAGACATTGGTCGCGACCGGCAGGAAGACGGGCACGATCAGGATGATCGCCGGAATGGGATCCGTGATCATGCCGACCACCAGAAGCAGGGCGCAGAGCAGCAGGAGGAAGATCGTCGGCGAGGAGGTCATCGCCTGCATGGATTCGGCGACCATCGCCGGCAGGTTTTCAAAGGTGATGACCCAGCTGAAGACCTGTGCGGCGGCGATGAGGAAGAGAACGCTCGCCGCGCCTTTCGCGGCATTGGCGAAGGCAGGCAGGACGTCTTTGGCGTCGAGTTCGCGATAGACGAACATGCCGATGGCAATTGCCGCGAGGCTGGCAACGGCGGCCGATTCCGTCGGCGTTGCGATACCCCCCAGGATCGAACCCACGATGATGATCGGGATCAGCGCGGCCGGAAGCGCGTCCTTCACCGCGGCAAGACGGGCCCTCATCGGCATGGGCGGCGTCATCGGGAACCGATGCCGGTGACCAAGCCACGCTATGACGGCGATGAAGGCAAAGAAGATAAGGAAGCCGGGCACGATGCCTGCGATGAACAGGTCGCCGATCGGGATCTGCGCAATGACGCCGAAGATGATGAAGAGCATGGAGGGCGGGATGATCGGCGCAAGCAGGCCGCCGGCCGCCGTGATCGCCATCGACACATCCCGCGGGTACCCATTGCGCTCCATTTCCGGGACCGCGAGGCGCGACATGATGGTGATTTGCGCGACAGTGGAACCGAGGATGGAGGCCATCATCATGTTCGCGACGAGATTGACATAGGCAAGGCCGCCACGCAGCGGACGAAGCAGCGCAAGTGCCAGCCCCATCAGGCGCCGGCCGATGCCGCCGGCATTCATGAACTCGCCGAGCAGGATGAAGAGCGGAAGCGCAAGCAACCCGTAGTTCTCCAGGCCGCCGAACATCTGCTGGCCATAGGACTGGAGGAGCACCGTGTTGCCACTGGTGAAGATATAGATCATCGCAAGTGCGGCCAGCGCGAAAGCGATTGGCATGCCGACGGCGATCAGGCCGACAAAGGAAGCAGTAGCAATCATTGTGCGGTCTCCGCCGGAGCGTTGTAGCGGGCCAGAAGTGATGCGACGACGTGCAGAACCGAAGTCAGGCAGAAGATCGGGAGAACCAGCCAGAACCAGAATTTCGGAACGCCAAGCGTAATTGTCGGCTCCTGGTAGATGAAATTGAAAGCGGAGGAGGAGAAGGCATCGACTGATCCAGCGCGCCAAAGGCCGATCGGATCGAACCAGTTCCACAACTGGACGATCAGCACCGCAAGAAAGACGAGCAGCAGGCCATCGACCAGAAGCGCGAGGCGTCGGCGTGCGGCAGCTGGCATTGCATCGGGAAGCAGCGTCACCGCGATATGCTGGCGGTGGGCCAGCCCCATGGACGCGCCGACAAAGGCGACCCAGGCCATCAGCAGCACCGCCAGCTCGTCTGCCCAGATAAGGGGTAGACCGAGGGTCCGGCAAACGACATTGGCGAGCAGCAGCAGGAAGATCAGGAAGATCAACGCGCCCGCCAACCATGCTTCACAGGCAGCGATTTTACGGCTGGCAACCATGAGCATGCCGGCGCCGAAGGCCTTTGGCTGCGCCTCGAGATGGTTGACGGATGGATTGTTTTGTGACGATAGCATCGATATTCCTCCCGCGACGGATAAAATATCGATATTATTTGAAAGTCAATTTCTAAATTGATGTTTTTTAGAAAATGGAATAAATATCGAAAATCAAAAAAGGGGAGCTCGCATCTTTGTCGAAAACGCAGCAGGACGTTCTGGAAACCGGGGACGAAAAGACCCAGGCGGAAAAGGCATACAGGCTCATGCGGGAAGACATCGTGTCGGGCGCGCTTGCGCCGGACATGAAGCTGAAGATTGATGTCCTGCGGGACCGCTATGATATCGGCGCGGGGCCGCTGCGTGAGGCGCTTGCGCGTCTTTCCGGGGAGTATCTGGTGACCCTGCTTGGCCAGCGCGGTTTCGTCGTCGCGCCGATGTCCGTGTCGGATGCGCGGGAAATCGGGCACCTGCGCAAGATCTTCGAGGCGGACGCCCTCTCCCAGTCCATTCCCAAGGGGGACCGGCTGTGGGAGGAGAAGGTCATTACCACCTACCACCGCCTCGAACGGATCGAACTTTCCGACAATCAGGGTGCAGACCGCCTGAAGGACTGGGAGCGACTGAACAACGACTTTCACGAAGCACTGGTGGCAGCCTGTCCCTCGACCTGGGTGCTGCGCATGCGCGAAATGATGTTCCGCCACCACGAACGGTATCGGCGTCTTTCACGCATCAAGACGGTGTTCACACGCGACATCCATCTGGAGCACCGTGCCCTCCTCGATGCTGCGCTCGACCGGGATACAGCCCGTGCCATAGATATTATCCGCAGCCATATCGAACGCACGACCAATGCGGTGGCAGAAGCGCTGGAGCGAATGGTCGCCTGATTTCGATGTATGAACCTGGGCTTGGCGAAGCCGAATTTTGAGGTTTCGGGACATAGTGGATCGGTCTGCCCTATCCGCGGCAGCCTTTCTCCTCTGCTTGAAACAAGGAGCGACTGCGAACGGAACACGAGCGCTAGGCAGACTGCAAGGTCCGGAAAATGCGATCCGATTCCCCTTCGACGGACCATGGCCTGGCCATACCGCCAAGGCTCTCAGCAACCGCAAGCCCAGCCTGTATTGCATCCTCATGAAAGCCGGAGCCGAAGTAGGAGCCGCAGAACCAGGTATTGTCTTCACCCTGAAGTGACCAGAGTTGCTTCTGTGCCGCAAGCGTTTCGGCATTGAACAAGGGATGCTGGTACACTCCACGCCAAATGACTTTGTCTTCCGCCACGGCGTGCAGCGGGCTCAGCGTCACGAAGAACGGACGCGGATCCTCGATCCCCTGCAATCGGTTCATCCAGTAGGTCACGCAAGGTTTGCGGGGTGCTGTGCCGTCGCGCCCGGACCGCGCCAGGTAGTTCCAGCTCGCCCATACGCGCCGCCGGTTTGGCATCAGGCGTTCATCCCTGTGCAGCACCGTTTCATTGTCGCCATAGGAAAAAACGCTCAAGAGCGCGGCCTCCTTTTTCGATCGGTCGGCAAGCATGCCAAGTGCCTGATCGGCATGAGCGCCAATCACGACGTGATCAAACCATTCGGGCTCCGCCCCCAGCACGGAAATTTCCACGGCACCGTTTACACGACGGATCGACTTGACTGGCGCATTGACACGGATGCGCTCGCGCAAGGGCGCGGTCAGCCGCTCGAGATAGGCGCGGCTACCGCCGTCCACCGTGCGCCAGACCGGCCGGCGCACGAATTTCAGAAGACCGTGGTTTTCACAGAAGCGCACGAAGGAAAGCGCCGGATAATTGCCGATCTCGAGCGCCGGCGTCGACCAGATTGCCGCCGCCATGGGATAAAGGTGATCTTCCCGAAACGCCCGGCCGAAACCCGCGCTGTCGAGATAGTCGTTGAGACTTGCGGCTGGATCAAGATTTCTCACGCCGCTCGGTGCATGTCGATAAAAGCGCACAAGGTCGCGCAGCATCGACCAGAAACGCGGGCTTGCGAGATTGCTGCGCTGGGCAAACAGACCTGCAAGGTTTGTTGCCGCATATTCCAGCTGACCGTCATCCATCGAAACGGAAAAGGACATGTCCGACGCCTTGGTCGGGACGCCGAGATGTGCAAACAACGCTGTCAGGTTGGGATAGGTCGCCTCGTTATAGACAATAAATCCCGTATCGACAGGAGCGCCGCCCGCTTGCACGGTGTGAGAATGCCCCCCGATGCGGTTGTCCGCCTCGAAGACGGTCACGTCATGACGTTGTGCTAGAAGCCATCCAGCCGAAAGGCCGGCGATACCCGTGCCGACGACGGCGATTTTCAGGGGCCGGTCCGATGTGGGAAAATGGCGCATATCGATCCTTTTGCGGCACTCGAAATCACAGGAAGCAATTAGTACCCTTTACGAGGGCGGGCCTCTGGCGGATCACTTTGGAAGGCCTATTTCGATACATGTGATCCGTCTCGGAGAACGCCGCGTAGAAGGAGGCATGAATGAAGCTTCAAGCCCTATCGAGATTGAGCACAAACCAAGCGTGCCGACAGGCCGGCGGCTTGCCGTCGTGAGGTCAAAGGAAGCACAAGACATACCTTCGCCCGATGCTCTCGCCGAGATGGTTGGGCAGGTCGCTCACGGCCGTGACCGTCAGGCCTTCGCGCTGCTTTTTGGCTATTTCGGGCCGAAGCTTAAGACCTTCTTTCTTCGCTGGTCTCTCTCGTCCGTCGTTGCGGAAGACCTCGTGCAGGAGACGATGCTGAATGTCTGGCGCAAGGCCTCCTATTTCGATCCTGAGCGAGCGGGTGTCGCGACATGGGTCTTTACCATTGCACGCAACATCCGCATCGATCACTTGCGCAGGCAGCGGGATCCCTCGATCTTGCCGCCCGACCCGGAGGGTGGGCGGCAAACGCTTGAGGACGACCTGCTCGGGGCGGAACGGGACGAGCGGGTGCGCCATGCGCTCACCGCGCTCTCGATGGAACAGCAGACGATCATCCGTCTCTCCTATTTCAGCGAGAAATCGCAAACCGAAATTGCCGATGAGCTGGGTATTCCCCTGGGGACCGTGAAATCTAGAACACGTCTGGCCATGAACCGCTTGCGCGCGCTGCTGGAAGACCAAACATGACCATCACACATCATGCAAAAGACGAAACATTGATGCGCTTTGCCGCCGGCACGCTTGCTGCAGGCCCCGCCATCGTCGTCGAAGCGCATCTGGCAAGCTGCCTTGTCTGCCGCACCCGGGTCGGCGAATACGAGGCGCTCGGTGGCGCTCTTTTGGAAACGGCTGAATCTACGCCGCTTTCTGCAACGGCACTGAACGATGTGCTTGCAATGCTCGACGAAGAGGAGGGCGTGTCGCCCGTCGCCACGGCGCCTCTGGTGCCGGTGGAGATAGAGGGCGTTCCCTTGCCGGAGGCCTTGCGCGGCTGCGATATCGGGCACTGGCGCTGGATCGGCCCGGGCATGAAGATGAGTCGTGTCGGTGTGCCGCAAGATCCGGATGCCAATCTCATTCTGCTCAAGGTGGCGCCTGGCCGGGCGTTGCCCGATCACGGACATGTCGGCACCGAATTGACCTATATCGTCTCAGGCTCGTTCTCTGATCGGTTCGGCACGTTTCGCCCCGGAGATCTGGCGGAAATGGACGAAGACGCCGAACACCAGCCTGTTGTCGACAAGGACGGCTATTGCATTTGCCTTGCCGCCATGGAGGGCAAGATGCGCTTCAAGAACGTCATCGGCCGCATGCTGCAGCCGCTCTTCGGCATCTGAGCCATGACGGCGGCGGCGCTTTCCATCCTCCTTGCGGCCGCTGTCTCCCTCGCAATGACCGCGGTGTGGCTCACTGTGGTCAAGGGTGCGGTATCCGGCTGGGTCGACGCGGTTTGGTCCTTTCTTGTCGGTGCTGCCGGTATGGTCGCGGCGCTCACGCATGTCGACGGCTGGGATGGCGATTACCGGCGGCGCCTCCTCGTCGCAACCATCGCGGGGGTCTGGTCCTGTCGCCTCGGCATTCATATCCTGCGACGCACGCTGCACGGCGGGGAGGACCCGCGCTATGCCAGCTTACGCGAGCAATGGGAGGAAAGCTGGCGTTCGCGCCTCTTCCTGTTCCTTCAAGTCCAGGCAGCGGCTGCGCTCCTCCTGACTGCGACGATTTTCATTGCCGCTCGAAACCCTGCCAACGGTCTTCACTGGAGCGATGCTGCCGGTATTGCAATTCTCGTCATAGCCGTGATCGGAGAAGGTGTCGCCGATACGCAGCTGGCGCAGTTCCGCAGTAAAGCTGCAAACACGGGAAAGGTCTGCGATCATGGCCTCTGGAGCCTTTCGCGTCATCCGAACTACTTTTTCCAGTGGCTTGGATGGGCAGGCTACGCGGTCATCGCCATCGGTCCCGCGGGCGTCTGGGGCTGGACGGCACTTGCGGGGCCCGCCTTCATGTACTGGCTGCTCGTCCATGTCTCGGGGATTCCGCCGCTTGAGGCCCATATGATGCGCTCGCGTGGCGTCGCTTTTGCTGCCTATGTCGAACGTGTCAATGCCTTCTGGCCTGGCCCCCAAAAGAAGGGAAGGATGACATGAACCTTGCCGTTGCCGCTATCACTGCCGCCGAGCGCCTGCCACTGCCCGATCACGCAGTGCGCTTTGGCATCAACCGACTTGTAAGCCGCACGCGCCGCCTGTTGGCGCAGGACGGAGGCCCGACCGACCGCGAATTTGCGCGATCAATGACCGAATGGCCGATTGCCGTTCACACAGATGAAGTGAACGCCCAGCACTACGAGCTTCCGGCGGCGTTCTTTTCGCTGACGCTCGGTCCGCGCTGCAAGTATTCCTCCTGTCTTTATGCCTCACCCGGCACCACGCTTGCGGAGGCCGAGATTGCGGCGCTGGACGAATCCTGCGCCCATGCAGACCTTGCAGATGGCCAGGACATTCTGGAGCTCGGTTGCGGTTGGGGCTCCCTCTCCCTGTTCATGGCCGAGCGCTACCCGGCTGCACGTATCGTCAGCGTGTCGAATTCATCGTCGCAGCGCGCCTTTATCGAGAGGGAAGCTGAGCGGTGCGGCCTGCGAAATCTGACCGTCATCACCGCCGACATGAACAGTTTCTCCCCTGGCAGCAGGTTTGACCGGATCGTCTCGGTGGAGATGTTCGAACATATGTCGAACTGGCAGATGCTTCTCGAGCGGGCAAGCAGCTGGATCCGCCCGGACGGGCGGCTCTTCCTGCACGTCTTCTCCCATCGCAAAACCGCCTACCGCTTCGATCACACCGACAAGGCGGACTGGATCGCCCAGTATTTCTTCACAGGCGGTGTCATGCCGAGCCACGGTCTGGTGCGGGAGTTAAGCGACAGCTTCACCGTCGAAAGGGACTGGCGCTGGAACGGCAAGCACTACGAACGCACGGCGCTTGACTGGCTCGACAATTTCGACCGCAACCGAGAGGCCATCCGCACCATCTTCAATGCGACTTATGGACAGGAGGCGGCGCTCTGGATACGCCGATGGCGCATGTTCTTTCTCGCAACCGCCGGGCTTTTCGGCCATGCCAGCGGCGAAGAATGGGGCGTCAGTCACTACCGCCTCCGACCCGCCGGCGCGGGGCCATGATCTCCCTGTTCCCTGCTCTGATCAAGACGGTACAGGCTTACGCCCGCCATCCGGATCCGCGTGTCGCTGCGGCAAATGTGATCGCACTGCTCGTCGCCTCGAACCAGCCTTTCTATCCGTTCTATCTTTTCTGGCTTGTAAGCCCCGACATCACCCCCGCCTGGTTCACGTTCCTGTCGACACCGTTCTTTCTCGCCGTACCGGCCATCGCCCGATGGAACACCGTCGCCGGCCGAGGACTTCTGCCTCTGGCGGGTATCGGTAACACCGTGCTTTCGACATGGCTGTTCGGCGCAGCATCGGCGGTCGAGATCTTTCTTGTTCCCTGCGGGGTGCTTGCCCTCTTGCTGTTCCGCCCGGGCGAGCGCTGGGCAGGCCTGATGCTCACCGCCCTCGCCTTTGGCGTCTTCCTGGGGTTACCCGACGCTTATGGACCACCCCTTGCACGGTACGACGCCGCCGAATATGCCGCACTGGCGCGGCTCAACGTCATCAGCGCAGGCGCACTTACCGCTTTCGTCGCCCTCATGTTCTCCGGCCTCCTGGCGCAGGCCGAACAATCAACCGACGCGGCTGGCGACAAAAAAGCCCGCTGATGCGCCGACAGCGGTCACGAAGGCACCCCAGGGGATGTCGGCGAGGGTGATGGAAAGCGGCCAGTCCTTCAAGGTCGCCTGGTTGGTAAGGTCATAGGTCGCATAGGCCACGAGCCCAAGCACTGCACCGTTCAGCGCAGCCCTGCCGAGGCCACCGCTCTCGAGAGCCGGCAAGACGGCGAAGAACACAATGCCGGCGACATAGATCAGGTAGAAGGCGATCGCCGGGATCAGATGAAACTGCGGTACGAGCTTGTCGCCCAGAAGCGGCCGGTAGAGCACGTCTGCCATCGTCGAAAGCCAGATGGCATCGACGATCAGAAAGGCGATGCCGGTTGCCAGATAGGCTGCGATGGCGGTTTTCATGCCGATGTCTCCGATGATGTACCCGGCATTTTCTACGATTTTCTCGCCATGACGGATCACCTTGAGTGAACCGATCGGCCCGCCGGTGCGTATTTCACCAAAAGCGACGAGGATGGACCGATGAGGCTAGCCATTCTGGCTGCATACGCTGCGGTGATATCGACTGCCACCGCCTCCTACGCACAGCAATCCGCCGATCCGAGCGGTGTCTGGCTACGGGACGACGGGAACGCGCGCGTGCGCATCGCACCTTGCGGCAGCAACATCTGCGCCACCAATCTTTGGATCCGTGATACCAGCAAGGGAGAGGAAGCCGGCGACCGCCTGGTCATGTCGCTTGAGCCCAAATCGCCCGACACGCTGTCCGGCACCGCCTACGACGCCAAACGCGACCGCACCTATTCGATCACCGTTCAGGTTTCGGACAGGGCCCTTCTTACGCGCGGCTGCATTCTAGGCGGTGTGTTGTGCAGGAATGTCCACTGGCAGCTGGCGCGGTGAGGGTTTCGGCAAGGGATAAGGCATGAGGGAAGCCCGCATCACCAGCATGGCAGAAAACGGCCCGCCGCCTCCAGCTGCCGGCACGCTCTATCTCGGGAAGGTCATGCACCAGAGGCTCAATCCCTTTGGCCACCGTTTCAGCTACAGCGTTTTCTCCTTGCTGGTGGATATCGACCGCCTTGGCGAGCTTGCCGAACTCACCCGCCTGCTCTCGGTCAACCGGGCCGGTATCCTGTCGGTCCACGAGCGAGATCATGGCGAAGAGGAGGACGAAACGCTGCGCCGGTTCGCTGACCGTCTGCTGGCGCATGCCGGGCTTGAAAGGCCTGCGGCGCGCATCCTTCTGCTCGCCTATCCGCGCATGTTCGGCTACGTTTTCAACCCGCTCTCGACCTACTTCGCCTATGATGAAGAAGATCGGCTGGTCGCGCTCATCTACGCGGTGCGCAACACCTTCGGCGAGCGGCACAGCTATGTGGCGCCGGTACTTGCGGGGGAAGGGAGCGCTGCCGGCATCCGCCAGACACGGACGAAGATCTTTCACGTCTCGCCCTTCATGGACATGGGGTTGCGTTACCATTTCCGCATCCTGCCGCCGGGCAAAACGGTTCGCGTGCGCATCCATGAGACCGCCGGCAAGGAGCCCGTGCTGGCCGCCACGTTCAACGCGGATGCTGCGCCGTTGACCGACGCCAACCTCGCCAGCTGCCTCCTGCGTTTTCCTTTCATGACTCTGAAGGTGATCGCCGGCATCCATTGGGAGGCGCTCAAGCTCTGGCTGAAGGGCGCGCGATTCCGCTCCAGCCCACCTGCACCCGAAGCCGCAAGCTATCGGGACACTGCCTGACCTGTCTTCGGCCTGCCGGCGCTCGCGGCCCGCGACATCCGCTGCAGCAGGCAGACACCATATCGCCACGAGAAAGCGCTCTATAGACGATGTCGCAAGGTGGGGGACCTGTTGTCCAGCTCAGCGACTGGCGGCGCATTGCAACGCGATACGGCCGATGTGTCCATATATTTCTCTCGGCAATCTGCACCGCAGCACCGGTCATCTTATGGTGTCAATCAATGAGACCTGCGTCTGGCCGGCGCGGGGAACCGCATACAGAGGCGATGACCTAGCGGGCGACACGTGTCATTCAGGCTTCATGCGAGAATTTCGCAGACTTTTATCTTGAAAAAAACAATGCCTGCATTGCATCTCCTCAGGAATCTTCAGCGGGCACAACAACCATTTTCCGCGGAGTCCGATACCGAGGGCGCAAGAAACCCGACGACCGCCGCGTTGGTGGCCTGGATGTCTGATCGACGGCTTACGGATTGCCGGACGTGGTGGCGGAGAAAGCGCCAGGCTTGAAATGGACGACGTCGAGGATGTGCTTCTCCATGAGGATCGCAGCCTCTTCCATCCGGCCCTCCAGCACGAGGTCGATCATGGCGACGTGCTCCCGATAGAAGCTGTGAACGCGCTCCAAGTCCTGGTAGCTGCGATAATCGACGAGGCGCCGCGTGCGGCTTTGCTGCTGGATGGCCTGCAGGATGAAGCGGTTGCCCGAGAGTTCGGCGAGCAGTTCGTGAAAGCGCACGCTGGCGGCAAAGATATCCGAGGGACGTGTCCTGTCGCTGAGGTTTTGCAGGAGATGCGTCTGCTCCTTCTTGCACGCCAGAAGCCGCTTGCGATCAATGCGAAAGGTCGGTTGCCGCAATCCCGCGGGCTCCAGGATCAAGCGAAAGTGCTGGCTCTCGTCGCTGGCGCCAAGCGTGCGCAGCAGATCCTCGAACTGCCAGCCATAGCCCGGATTGGCGCGAATGATGCCTTCAGCCTGCAGGCGCGCCAGCGCTTCCACCAGTGCAGGGCGGTCGGCATTGTACCGCCGCAGGAGATGGGCTTCGCTCACCTTCCCCTCCAGCCGGCCTCCGAGATAATCGCCGATCATGCCTTCGTAGATGAGGTCGCTTTGTCGCTCCTGCCTGATTTCCGGTGCTTGCATCCTCGAAACATCGGCGGTGAGGAAGTAGCCGCGATTGGCGATGCGTTCGACATGGCCGCGGCGCTTCAAGAGGTTGAGTGCCCCGCGAACCGGCGTGCGCGATACGCCGAATTCCGCAGACAAGGCCGCCTCGGTCAGATGCGCCCCGACAGGCAGTCTTGAGCCATGGGCGAAGGCGAGAATCCTGTCGGCGATATCCAGTTCGAGTGCGGTCGCGGTTTCGGTAATATCGGGTTCATCGGGCATGTGCTGTTTTATGCGCACCTGCCCGTCTGTTTCAAGCGTTGCGCCGCCGGGCGGCCACGGCAATCGGTCTGCATCAACTACGAATCGGGCCGGTGGCGCCCGGGGTGCAAGGTTATGCGCTCCATGGTTTCTGCCACGGCACGGGCCTGTTTATCGTCGGAGGTGGCCAAACCTTCGATGACGGCAACGACATCGGTCCGGCGCTTGTCCTGGCTCATCTTGTGGGCGGCCTCGATCGACGTTACGGCAATCGAAAACGAGGCCGTCCCCTTCGAATACATCTTCACCGTTTCGGGACTGATATCGCCGAGGCGCCAGCCTTGGCCAAGCCGCGCCTCGAAATGCTCGACGGTTCGCAGAAGTACACGGTCGTTTTCCGCCGCGTCCGGAGCGTGGCGCAAATGGCCACGCAGCTGCACGGCGGAGTAGTTCCAGGTCGGAACATCCTCCTCCGCCCGGTAGTGACCCGGCGATACATAGGCGTCCGGCCCTCGGAACAGGAGGAGCACCGCATCCCCGTCCATGATGCTGCGCCAATGGGGATTGGCCCTCGCCATGTGGCCGATAAGGGTTTGCCCTGACGGATCGTCGGGATCGAAGAGCGCAGGAAGAGCCGTCGCCTGCAAGCCCGCTGAAGGACTGTGCGACACAAGAGTGGCCAATCCGTATCGGCTGATCAGGTCTCGGATTTCCCGCTCGTCGGCCTCGCCAAAGCTGGTGGAAGTGAACATCGTGGCCCTTGCATAAATTGTATTTATAGATAAGAAATACAATAAATGGAGGGCAATGCAATTGTTTTCTGACTACGCCAACTACGATGGACTGGGTCTTGCCGAGCTGGTTCGGACCAGGCAGGTCCATCCAAGCGAAGTGCTGGACGCGGCCTGGGACACGATCGAGAAACTGAACCCGCGCATCAACGCCATCGTTGCATCGATGCGCAGCATTGCCGAAAGGGACATCCGCCTGGGGCTCCCGGACGGACCGTTCAAAGGCGTGCCCATCGCGCTGAAGGACGAGTACCTCTTCTATTCCGGCTTTCCCTGTGATTTTTCCAGCCGGCTCGGCGAGGGTACGACGGCCCCCTATGACTCCACCCTGATCCAGCGTTACCGGGCGGCCGGCCTCCTTATCACCGCGAAATCAAACCTGCCGGAATTCGGGGCAAGTGTGACCACCGAGCCCGTCGCCAAGGGCGCCTGCAACAACCCCTGGGATCTTGGCCACACCAGCGGCGGCTCCTCCGGCGGTTCGGCCGCGGCCGTTGCGAGCGGTATGGTGCCCGTCGCCTATGCCAATGACGGCGCCGGCTCGATCCGCATACCGGCCTCCTGCACCGGCTGCTTCGGCCTCAAGCCGACACGCGGCCGTACGCCGACAGGCCCTGTCGACGGAGAATACTGGAACGGGCTTGTTGTCCAGCATGCGATTGCCCGCACCGTACGCGACAGTGCCGCCCTCCTCGACGCATCGGACGGATGGGAGCCCGGTTCGAGCCATGCCGCACCCGGTAAAACCGGTCCCTACCTCAAGGACGTCTCGACACCGCCCGGGCGGCTGCGAATTGCCGTGTCCACCATTTCACCTGCCGGTACGATGGTCGATCCATCCTGCATCGAGGCGGCGCAAAAAGCGGCCCGGCTCTGCCGGGACCTCGGACACGAGGTGGAGGAGGACGCCCCGAACTACAGCGGGCAGGAACTGGCAAGCCACATCGCAAATCTCCTCGCCATCCATCTGGCCCACGGCATCGATCAGCTTGCAGTGTCAACGGCGGAGTAAAAACCGGCCACGGGGCGGAGCAAAAGTCGGCCACTGCGGCGCCGGCCTGAGACCGCCGG
>NZ_SHMI01000031.1:0-52107 GCF_004284735.1 Shinella sp. JR1-6
GCGGGTGCGCGAGACGAGCGAGCCGACTTCTTCCGCGCGGCGGGTGGAATCCTTCACCGTCGTGGTGATCTCTTCCAGCGCGGCGGCGGTTTCCTCCACGGAGGCGGCCTGCTGTTCGGTCCGCCGGGCGAGATCGTCGGCGGCCGAGCGGATTTCCGTGGCGCCGGCATCGATGGCGCGGGCGTTCTGGCCGACCGTCGTCATTGCCGTGTGGAGCTTGGTGAGCGAGTGGTTGAAGTCGGTGCGCAGGCGATCGAGATGGCCGACGAAGGGCTTTTCGATACGGTGGGCAAGATCGCCCTCGGCAAGACGGCCGAGGCCGTCCGCAAGCGCCTCGACGGCGTGCTGGATCTCGCCAGCTTCGCGCGCCTTGACGGCTTCGCGCTCGCGGCGCTCGCTTTCGGAGAGCACGCGGCCTTCTTCCGCAGCGTTTTCAAGACGGGTGCGCTCGATGGCATTGTCGCGGAAGACCGCGACGGCAGCAGCCATGCGGCCGATCTCGTCGGTGCGGTTCTCGCCGGGAATATCGGTGCGGACGTCACCCGCGGCGAGCTTATCCATGGCCGATGTCATATCCTTGACCGGGCGCACGACGAGGCGGGAGAGCACGGTGGCAAGGAAGCCCATCATGACGACGACGGCAAGGATCGTGGCGATCGTCGCGGCGATGCGGAACTGGTCGATCGCCGCATAGGCCATGCCGCTGTCAATGGTGAAACCGAGATACCATTCGACCGACGGCAGACCGGTGACCGGCACGAAGGAGACGAGCACCGGCTTGCCGGCATAGGTCGTGTGCGTGATGCCGTCGCCGATGGCCGGCGTTGTCTCGGGGAAAGCATCGGTGAGCGTCTTGGTGACGAGCGCCTTGTCCTGGTGCACGAGGATCTGGCCGTTCTTGCTGACGAGGAAGGCGAAGCCCGTGCCGCCGAGATCGACCGAATTGACCATGTCGACGAGGGACTTCAGCGAGAAGTCGCTGCCGGCGACGCCCAGCAGCTTGCCGTCGTGCTTGACGGGTGTCGCGGCGCTGATGATCAGGTCGTTGGTGGAAGCGTCGATATAGGGCTCGGTCAGCACGCTGCCGTTTGCCTTGACGGCATCCTGATACCACGGGCGCTTGCGCGGATCGTACCCCTCGGGCATCTCCGATTTCGGCCACTGGGTGAAGAGGCCCGTCTCGTCGCCGACATAGGTGGTCATGAACTGGCTGACGAGAACGTCATTCTGCAACACGGCTTCGATACCCGTCGCATCCACGGCCTTGCCGGCGGCATTGCCGGCCATCTCGGTCAGCGAGACGCGGGCATTCAGCCAGTTGGCGATGCTCTGGGCGGCCTGCTTGCCGGAACTGTCGATGCTTTCCTCGACGGAATTCGTCAGGACGCTGCGCTGCAGGCTGTCGATATAGAGGGAAAAGCCGGTGAAGGCGGCAACGACGACGAGGGACGCGACAACGAGAATGCGCGTCATCAGATTGGAGCGCTTGGCCATGGGCGATGTTCTCTGGGGCGCCGCGCCGGAAACGGCGGGGACGCGATGCTGAACGGCATGCCGAAAGGCGAAAAATCGGGCGCATCATGCGGCCGCCGGCTGGACGCCGGAGAATGCCGCACAATAGGAAAACGTGTTTAAGGCGCCGTTAAAATTGACAGACCACAAATGGGGTGCAACCGGTGCCTGCGGAACAGGGTGCGGAAAATCGACCGGATCGGGAGGCGCCGAAAGGCGCTCCAACCCACCAATCTGCTGGTTTTCCCGGCGGAAGAGCGGTTCCCGTTTTCAGGACCGGTTCTAGCGACGGGCCATGAAGGCTTCGAAGGCGGCGCGAGCTTCCGGGCTCTTCAACTGCGCCGCGAAATGTTGGGCCTCCTCGTCGATCCGCCTTGCCACATCCGCGCCATCGCCCCGGATAAGGGTGCGGGCGATGGCGAGCGCCTTCGGTGGCTTGGCGGCAAGACGCACGGCGGCGGCGAGCGTGTCGCGCTCCACCGCGGCGGGCTCGACGACGGCATAGACGAGGCCCGCCTCCCGCGCTGCGGTGGCGGAGAAGCCCTCCCCCGCAGCCAGCAGCGCGAAGGCCCGCTGGTGGCCCATCAGGCGGGGGGCGAGAAGGCTGGACGCCGCCTCCGGCACCAGCGCCAGATCGACGAAGGGCGTGCGGAACTCCGTGCGGATCGAGGCATAGGTGAGGTCGCAGTGCAGATGGATCGTCGTGCCGATGCCGATCGCCAGACCGTCGACGCCGGAGACCAGCGGCTTGCCGTGCGCAGCGAGCGCATGGAGAAAATCGACCACCTCGCGCCCCATCGTGCCGCCCATTGCGAAGGCGAGGAAATCGTTGAGATCGTTGCCGGCGGAAAAGCAGCCTTCCGAGCCGAGGAAGACGGTGGCGCGCACGCTGTCATCCGCATCGCCGGCCTTCAGCGCGTCGGTCATCGCCTGGTACATGGCGCGGGTGATGGCGTTCTTCTTGTCGGGGCGGTTGAGGCGGATCACCTGGACGCCCGGCGCGTTTTCCGGGTGCTCGATCAGGATATGGTCGGTCATGGGTATCGGTTTCCTTCGCCGGATGGCAATCGTACGGGGCCGCCCCCTCTGCCGTAGTCCTATCGGTTCGATCGCGGCATCCTATCCCAGCACCACACGTGCGGCTTCAAGGCTCCCGGCACCGGAGATCACCCGGTCGCGCAGCGCCGCCGTCTCGCCGATGATGTTTTCCGCGGCGAAGCGGCACAGCGAGGCCCGTTCGCCGTTGCGGCCGTCACCGCCATCGGCAAGCGCGCCCTTGGCGAGATAGGCCCCCGTCAGCACCAGGCCGAAGAGGCGCTGGTAGGGCGTGGCACCGGCAAGCGCTTCGGCCTGCCTGCCCGCGGCGAGCGTGGCGAGCAACCATTCGGTGGCGGCTTCAAGATCAGCGATGGCAGTATCGAGGCGTTCGCCGGTTTCGCCGAGATCCGGCGCATTTGCCGTGCCCGCACGAAGACGGGCCTTTTCGGCGATCTCGCGCAGTTCGCCGACAAAACCCCGCACATGGCCACCGTCCGACAGCGGCAGCTTGCGCGTGACGAGGTCGATGGCCTGAATGCCGTTGGTGCCCTCGTAGATCGGCGCGATGCGGGCATCGCGATAGAGGCGGGCGGCGCCCGTCTCCTCGATGAAGCCCATGCCGCCATGCACCTGAACGCCGAGCGAGGCGACGTCGACGCCGGCATCGGTGGCGAAACTCTTGGCGATGGGGGTGAGCAGGCTGGCGCGCTCGGCCCAGTGCCGTGCCTCCGCGCCATGGCTCATGTCCACCGCGTGGGCGCAGGCATAGGTGATCGCGCGGGCGCCCTGGGTCAGCACCTTCATGGTCAGAAGCATGCGGGCGACATCGGGATGCTCGATGATCGGACTCATGCCCGAACCCTGGTCGCCACCGTGCCAGCCCGGCGCCTTGCCCTGCGTGCGCTCCTTCGCATAGGCGATCGCCTTCTGCGTCGCGGCCTCCGCGATCGCCACGCCCTGCATGCCGACAGCGAGGCGTGCGTTGTTCATCATGGTGAACATGCAGGCAAGGCCCCGGTTCTCCTCGCCAACCAGCCAGCCGATGGCGCCCGGCTCGTCACCGAAGCGGCCGTCGCCGTAGATCATCGTGCAGGTGGGCGACGCATGGATGCCGAGCTTGTGCTCGATGGAATGGCAATAGGCATCGTTGCGGGCGCCGAGCGATCCATCCACGCCGACCAGGAACTTCGGCACGAGGAAGAGCGAAATGCCGCGCGTGCCGGCCGGCGCATCGGGCAGGCGGGCAAGCACCAGATGCACGATGTTGTCGGTGAAATCATGCTCGCCATAGGTGATGAAGATCTTCTGGCCGAAGAGGCGATAGGTGCCGTCGTCACGGCGTTCCGCGCGGGTCTTCATCACGCCGAGATCCGAGCCGGCATGAGGCTCGGTGAGGTTCATCGAGCCCATCCATTCGCCCGACACCATCTTCGGCAGATAGGTGGATTTCAGGTGGTCCGAGCCGTGCGCCGTGAGCGCCTCGATGGCGCCGATCGTCAGCGTCGGGCCGATCGCAAAGGCCATGGAGCCGCTGTTCCACATTTCGAGCGCGGCGACGTGCAGCATGTGCGGCAGGCCCTGCCCGCCGAAATCGGGCGAAGCCGTCAGCGAGTTCCAGCCGCCTTCCGCCCAGGCCTTGTAGAGCGCCGGCCAGCCGTCGGGCATCGTCACCGCGCCATCGGCGAGGCGGGCACCCTGTCTGTCGCCGATCTCGGCAAGCGGCGCCACGGCTTCCGTGGCGAACCGGCCGGCTTCGGAGAGGATGGCATCGACGAGGTCGTCCGAGAGATCGCCGAGATGGCCGCCTTCGAGCGCGGGCGCAAGGCCCGCCACATGCTTCAGCGTGAACGCAATCTCCTCGACCGGCGCCTTGTACATCTCTATCCTCCTCCGGCCGCCTGCCCGCTTCGGCGGGGCGATCCGCTGGCGCACAGATTATTGATTTTTACGTAAACGTCAACTTGCGATGAGGCCCCAGAAACGGAAACGGGCCGGCCGGCCTCAACGACCGGTCAGCCCGTTCCAGGAGCCGGGGGACCGCCGGCTCGGAGAGGATTGCCCTATCAGCTATAGGGCGAGATGCACTGGCTGCGCGGACCGTTGTAGGGCTGGAACGTGTTGTCGTAGGCCCTGTACGAACGATAGCGGTTTGCGCACCAGTTCACATGCGAGCCACCACCGCCGACATAGGTCCGGTCGTTGGCAATCGCGCCGCCGATGATGGTGCCGATGCCGAAGGCGGCAAGCGGGAACCAGTAACCGTCATAATAACGATAGCCCGGGCGCTGATAGCGGTAGCCGCGATGGCCGCGGTACCAGCCGTAGCGGTCGCCGCGGTCACGCCAGCCCACATCCCGGTCGCGATAACGGTAGTCGGGACCACGGTAGCGGCGGATATCGCGCCAGCCCCGATCGTCGTTCCAGCTGCGCCCGCGGCGCCAGCCGTCGTCGCCCCGCCCGCGGTCAGCGCGCCAGCCACGATCGGAATTCCGGCGCACCCAGATACGGCGGTCATGGTCGCGAACGAGCTGCACATCGTTGCCGCCGGCCGCGGTCGTCTGCACCTTCGGAACCCCAAGCGGCATGGCGCTGGCCGGCACGACCGGGGTGGCGGCAAAGAGCGCCGACATGGCGACCGCCAGGCATTTGTTGAGAAATCTCATGACACTTCTCCCTGAGAGGGCCTTTCGACTGTTGCTCGAACGGCAATTTGAACGCGAAACGCACCAAAGTCCCTTTCGTTCCATATGCGATCTTCTCGCGCGCGATTCAATGTTCAACGCCGGGTTTTGTGCATGTTAGCCATCCGTTAACCATGTTTCGCGCACCATGCGCACTTGCGCCGGCGCGATATCGAACAGGAGCGTCCATGAACCCGAAGCATCTTTCCGGCCTGGCCGCCCTTCTCCTGCTGGCCGCCCTGCCCTTTTCAGCAAGCGCCGCGAACGTCGAACCGTGGAAGAAGCCGGAAAACGCCATCGTCATCGATGCCTATGAGCTGAACGAGATCGACTGGTCGGAAATGCTGTCCGACACGCGCATCGCCGGCTTCATCTCCAAGGCGTCCGACGGCCTGCCGGAAAGCTTCAGCTGCAAGGGCGAGCACAGCGGCGACACGGTGGCGCATTGCAAGACCATGTGGCGCAAATATGCGGTGAGCCGCGAACTCTATGAGACCCGCCGGCTGCTCGCCCGCTCGAAAGGGCTGCTCTGGGGCGCCTATCACCTCGCCCGGCCGGGCAATCCGGTCGATCAGGCCAACCATTTCCTCGACTATGCCAATCCCCAGGACGACGAGATGATGGTGCTCGATATCGAAGGCATCGATCCCGACAACTACATGTCGCTGGAGGATGCGCAGGTCTTTGCCGGACACATCAAGACGCGCACGGGCCGCTATCCCGTGCTCTACACCAACCATTCGACCGCCCGGTTCATCGCCCTCAACCGTGACAGGTACCGCATCCTCTCGCGCCTGCCGCTCTGGTATGCCCGCTACAAGCCGGGCATCGAGGACGCCTTCCCGATTGGCAACTGGGACAATTACGCGCTCTGGCAGTTCTCCGCCGGCGTCAACTGCTCGAAACGGCGCTGCCCCTACCGGGTGAAGGGCGCGCTGACCGATATCGACGTCAACGTCGCGCCGATGACCAAGGCGGCGCTCGGCAAGGCCTGGGCCTTCGGCGAACTCCTGCCGGAAAAGCCCTTCGAGCCCGTCGACACCATGCTCACCGCCTCCATCCCGTCGGGCGGCAGCTTCAAGGCAACGGTAAGGGCCGAGGCCGAAGCCGGCACCGGCGCACAGACGGCCGGCGCCGTCACGCTCGCCTCGGGCGCGACAGCATCCTTCCCCGTCGCCGTGACGGCCGAAGTCCGCGCCGGCATCATGGCCAAGGGCACCGCGACCACCACGGTCGGCCGCCGCCTGGTCGAGGTGACGCCGCTTAACTATCAGGATTTCTGAAACGCTTGCGGCGGGCGCAGGCTCGCCCCTACGCCTCGATCTGCACGTCGCCGACCGGCCGCGAGCAGCAGGCAAGGATGTAGCCTTCCTCGATCTCGTCGTCGAGGATGCCGCCGTTGTGGCGCATGTCCACCTCCCCAGAGAGCTTCATCACCCGGCAGGTACCGCACAGGCCGCCTTCGCAGGCCGCGCCGATGCGCACGCCGGCCGCCCGGGCGGTCTGGAGGATCGTCTGGCCGGGCGGGCATTTCGCATCCTTGCCGGCCATGGTGAAGGTGACGGTCGCAACGGCATTGGCATCGACGTCGTGCTCACCGGCGCCGGCGCGGATGGCGATCTCCTCCGGGGCAGGCGCTGCGGCCGGCTGGAAGCTCTCCTCGTGGTAGCGCTCCATGTTGAAGCCGCAAACCTTGAGAAGGTCTCTGACGCCGCGCATGAAAGGTTCCGGGCCGCAGCAGAAGACGGTGCGCTCGCGAAAATCCGGCGCGAGCAGCGAGAGGCGGGCGGCATCGATGCGGCCGCGCAATCCGTGCCAGCCGTCGCGCGGATTGTGCCCCTCGACGACGAAGCCGAGCGTCAGGTTCGGCATCTGCGCGGCAAGACATTCAAGCTCCGCCTTGAACAGCAGATCCTCCGGCTTGCGCGCGCAGGTGACGAAGGCGACGTCGGACTGCGGCGCGCAATCCGACATCCAGCGCGTCATCGACATCATCGGCGTGACGCCGGAGCCGGCCGAGATGAAGAGATACTTTTCGGCGGGATAGCGCACGAGGGAGAAGTCGCCGAGCGGGCCGAAGGCCTTCAGCTTCATGCCGGGCTTCAGGTTGTCGAACATCCAGCGCGTGCCGATCGAGCTCTTCTGCGCCTTCACCGTCACGGAAACGGAGAAGGGGCGCGAGGGCGTCGAGGAGAGCGTATAGGTGCGCAGGACGGGATCGTCCTGCGCAACCGGAATTTCCAGCGTGACGAACTGGCCGGGCAGGTATCGGAACCAGTTGTCGCGGTCGGACCGGAAGGTGAAGGTCATCACGTCTGATGTCTCCACCGTTGCGGCAATGCATTCCAGCATGTGCTGGCGATCGTTCCACGGATGAAGCTCGTCGAAATGACGGAAATGGCTTGCGATCGTCATGTCATGCCACCCGCGAGAGCGGCTTCTTGGCGCCGTCGAGCCGATCGACCATGAAGTTCACGTACCATTCGACGAACTGCATGACGCCCCCCTCGTCTTCCGGCGAATAGGGGCCGGGCTGGTAGGCCGGCGAGCGGATGCCGAAGGCGTTTTCCTCGACGATGCGGCGGTCCTGGTCGTTGGTCTCGGTCCAGACATGGGTGAGCTCGTCAAGGCGGTAGTCGACGCCCTCGACCGCGTCCTTGTTGACCAGCCATTTCGTCGTGACCTGCGTCAGCTCCGGCCCAAGCGGCAGAACGCGGAAGGTGATGGCATGGTCGGCGAGCACATGATTCCAGGTCGTCGGATAGTGGAAGAGCAGCAGCGTGCCGATGTGGTTTTCCAGCACGTCGTTCGACAGCGGGCGGTTGACGGCGCGGGCGCCGGACATCGTGTAGCTCTCGGCATCCTGGATGAGCGGCATGCGGGCCGCGCGGAACTGGCCGGTCGGCGACATGCGGAATTCGCTCGGCAGGCCCGCCGCCTCGCATTTCTCCCAGTGCGCGGCGATGACGGGATCGTCCTTGGCACCCTGCACGCCGGTGGCGCTCGGCGCTTCGGGATAGGTGCGGCAAAGCTCGGGATGGTTGGCAGCGCAATGATAGCACTCGCGGTTGTTTTCCCAGACGAGCTTCCAGTTGCCCTTCTCGACGATCGTGCTTTCGAAGGCGACCTTGGTCTCGCCGAGGCGGTGACGGGCAAGATAGGGCTCGACCAGGTTGCGGAAAGCGGAAAAGTCCGGCGCCTCGTTTGCAAGGCAGATGAAGATGTATCCGCCGACGGTCTCGCAGTGCACGCGCTTCAAACCGTGCTGGCTCTTGTCGAAATCCTCGGCCATGTGACGGGCGAAGAGCAGCGAGCCATCCAGCTCGTAGGTCCACTGGTGGTAGGGACAGACGAGCTTGGCCGAGGACCCCTTGTGCTGGGTGCAGACGCGCGAGCCACGGTGGCGGCAGGAATTGTGCAGGGCGCGCACGGTCCCCGTGCGGTCGCGGGTGATGACCACGGGATAATCGCCGACCTGCACGGTAAAATAGTTGCCGGCCTTCGGGATCTCGCAGTCATGGCCGATGAACAGCCAGTCGCGATACCAGATCGTCTCGAGATCGAGCCTGTAGTGATCGGGGTCGATGTAGAAGGCCTGCTCGAGGCTGTGGCCCTCGCGCCGGTTCTTGAGCTTGCGGAGCACGTCGCTGCTGATGTCCATGCCGGATCCTCGATATCCTATTGGGGATGAGGCGCACGGAAGGAGACGGCATCCGGGCGCGGGGGCGCCGGACTGCACGCTTCCCGGCCGCCCGCCGCAGCCAGTCACGATCATTCCCAAGGCTGGTTTCCGGGCTCAGGAGTGTCCGTCAGGACCGTCGCGGCGCCTTCCCGGACTTTCTGTCCAGTGGCGTCTCGCCGCGCGTTTCTCCTACACCGTTGCGGGGGCAGCGCCGGATTTCAACCGGCTTCCCAATTCTCCGCTCTTCGTCAGAACGGCACCTCGAGTGTTCTTATCTAAACGCAAGACCGGGCAAACGACATGTCAGTTAGCGACATGCCATTCCGATTTGGCGACAGAGATAAAATGGGCAGAGGCAAGCCAACCTCAGGCCTAATTGCATATATTTCAATCAATTATGCAAAGGAAACGAGCAACATGAATACCCTTTGGGCCACCTGGCCCGCCCGGTGACACAATTGTCATATTGCGACCCCTCCGGAACCTTTGGAAAAAGCGGGGGCGGATTGGCAAGGAATGCTTAACGCCGTTTCCATAAACTTCATCGCATCGGGGCGCGAGGATGGAGTGCCGACGCGTGCAGCAAACCAAGTTCCGTTACTACGACGCAGTCGCCTACAAGCGCGCGAATCAGCCGAAATCAGCCGCCCATACCGAGTTCCTGCGCACCGGCCGCATCGACCGGAATGTCAGCTGGAGCCCGAACGAGAAGCGCTACCTCAGCTACCAGGAAGTGGCCGAGCGTACCGGCCGCAAGCTGGAAAATGCCGGCAGCGTCACGCATGACCGCATCAACGGCTTTCACCAGTCGATCCGCTTTCCCAAGCTGATCTTCCACCGCACGCTCGCCCAGACGCCGCATCTCGGCTATTGCCACATCACCGTCGCCAATTCCCGCTTC
Source organism: Shinella sp. JR1-6 (assembly GCF_004284735.1). NCBI lineage: Bacteria > Pseudomonadati > Pseudomonadota > Alphaproteobacteria > Hyphomicrobiales > Rhizobiaceae > Shinella > Shinella sp. JR1-6. The sequence continues at coordinate 9,815 of NZ_SHMI01000031.1, forward strand.
GCGGAATTCGAGAATGTGCAATGGGCCTTCTACATGGCCAATTTCTTCGCCGAGATCGGTGAGGAGGAGCAGTTCTTCGCCGACATCTCGAAGAAGGTCGGGCGGATGTATTTCGCCGTCGCCATCACGCCGGCCGAAGAGGAAGGCCGCCTGCAGATCGACCGCAAGGTGCGCGGCAACGGCGTGCTCTTCCGCACCGACGATCCGAAGCTTGCCATGAAGAACGTGCTGATGCTCGGCGCGCACAACGAGGCGCTGCGCAAGATCATCCGGGCGCTCTAACCCCTACCCCGCTGCGTCAGGCCACCCCGGACGGCCGGTAGATCAGCCACTCCTTGCCGGCCGGCACCTCGTCGCCGCGGCCATAGACGACGATCTGGTCGCCGCCCGCGCCCCGCGCCTCCGCCAATGCCCGCTCGCAGGCCGCCGAAAGGTCGAGCGCGCTGTCGGCGCGGTCCGCCATGCACACGCCGGCAGACAAGGTGAGGTGACCCAGATTGCGCCCGGTGCGCGGATCGCGCAGCGCCACCGTCTGGAAGGCGGCGCGCAGCAGGTCGATCAGCCGCGTCACCTCCCCTTCGTCAGCGGTGCGAAACAGGAAGCCGAAGCGCAGGCCGTCGAAACGCACGGCCAGCTCGCCTGCGGGAAAAGCCTGGCGGATAAGGCCGCCGTAGAAGGTGACGAGATGATCGGACAGGGCCTCGATCTGGCCGGCGGAGAACCGCCGCTCGGCATCCACCTCGGCGATCGCGACGCCGCAGAGCATCGGCAGGTCCGGATTGGCATAGACCCGGGCGAGCGCCTTGTTGAAGGCGCGGCGGTTGCCGAGCTTCGTCGGCGGATCGACGAACTTCATCGCCTCGAATTCCGCCATCTCCTTCTGGATGCCGTCCATGACGACCGATTGCGCGGCGACCTTCTCCGCCATTTCCGCCGTATGGGTGGCGCGCAGTTCGGTCGCGCGCTGCAGCGCCTCGAGCGAGGAGCCGAGTGCGCCCTCTCCGAGGCTGCCGGCGTCACGGATGACCTGCGAGGCCTCGCCGATCAGGCGGCCGTAATCCGACAGCGAGGTGCGTTCCTGGCTGAGCAGATCCATGAAATTTGCCATCTCGTTGCTGATGGCGCCGGCCGAGCGCTGCAGCACGCCCGCCTCATGCTGGTGCGGCAGGTACTTGCGGCCGAGTTCGTCGAGCGCGCCCTGCGTCTTGTATTTGCCGAGCGCGATGAAATCGCGCACCAGATCGGGATTGCAACCCGCATAGGCCTCGTAGACCAGTTCATAATTGCGCGGCAGGCCGTCGATGCCCATCTGCTTCATCGCCGTTGCGACGCGCAGGGCGATATCGGTCGTCGAGGATTTCTTATGCGCCATCAATGCGGACCTGCTGCTTGATTTTTCAACCCTCCATAGCAGCCACCACTTTCGGCCGATCTAATCCGGTCGCTCGCATTTTAGGCAATGGGCAACCCTTGGCTTTTGCGGGAAAAGCCCTGTAAAGGAAGCCCGGACAAGGAAGGGCGACATGGCTGATATCGTGGATACGCGGACGGATGCGGAGACGGCGCTGGCCCGGGCCTGCGAAGCGCTCGGCCGGGGCGTGCCGGTCGCCATTCCCACCGAGACGGTCTACGGCCTTGCCGCCGACGCCACCAACCCGCTGGCCATCACACGCATCTACGAGATGAAGGGACGGCCACGCTTCAATCCGTTGATCTGCCACATGGCCGACCTCGCCATGGCAGAGGAGCATGCGGTCTTCGATCCGCTGTCGCGCGCGATCGCCGAGGCCTTCTGGCCGGGGCCGCTGACGCTCGTGTTGCCGATCCGCCCGGAAAGCGCCATCCATCCGCTCGCCCGCGCCGGGCTCGACACGATCGGCATCCGCGTGCCCAAGGGCTTTGCCAGCCGCCTGCTGTCGGCCTTCGGCCGACCTCTTGCAGCGCCGAGCGCCAACACGTCCGGCCGCATCAGCCCGACCACCGCCCGGCATGTCGCCGAGGATTTTGGCGCAAAGCTCGAGCTGGTTCTGGATGCCGGGCCGGCCGTCGTGGGGCTGGAATCCACCATCCTCAAGGTCGAGGGCGACACGATCCGCCTGTTGAGGCCGGGCGGGCTGGATGCCGCCGAGGTCGAGCGCGTCACCGGCCTGAAGGTGGTGCGCAACGAAAAGGCGGGGGCCGCGATCGAGGCGCCGGGCATGCTTGCCTCGCATTACGCGCCCGATGCACCGGTGCGGCTCAATGCACACGACGTGGCGCCCGGCGAGGTGCTGATCCGCTTCGGCGGCGCGGCATTGCCCGGCGAGGCCGATGCCGCACTGGTGCTGGACCTCAGCCCCAGCGGCGACCTTGCGGAGGCCGCCGCCAATCTCTTCGGCTACATGAAACGGGCGGATGCGGCCGGCGCGCGCGCGATCGCCTTCGCGCCGATCCCCTCCCGCGGCCTCGGCGAGGCGATCAACGACCGACTGCAACGCGCGGCTGCCCCGCGCGGCTGACCGCTGCGAACCGATCCAAGCGCACCAGCCCTGTGCGAGGCGGCGCCAACGAGGACAGAGCCATGACCCAGGCGACGCTTGCCCCAGATCTCATCGACCGCTTCGCCACCATCACAGGCCCGGCCCACGCCCTGACGGCGGAGCGCGACATCGCGCCCTATCTCGTCGAAAGCCGGGGGCTCTATCACGGCACCTCGCCGCTCGTGCTGCGGCCGGGCTCCGTCGAGGAGGTCTCGAAAATCCTCGCGCTCGCCACGGAAACGCGCACGGCCATCGTCCCGCAGGGCGGCAATACCGGCCATGTCGGGGGCGCGGCGCCGCGTGAAGGGGCGACGGATGTCGTGCTGTCGCTCTCCCGGCTCAACCGCATCCGCGATGTCGATCCGGTCGGCAATGTCGTCGTCGCCGACGGCGGCTGCGTCCTCGCGGAGATCCAGAAGGCGGCCGAGGCCGCGGACCGGTTGTTTCCGCTGTCGCTCGGCTCGGAAGGCTCCTGCCAGATCGGCGGCAACCTGTCCACCAATGCCGGCGGCACCGCGGTGCTCGCCTATGGCAACATGCGCCAGCTCTGCCTCGGCCTCGAAGTCGTTCTGCCGACCGGCGAGGTCTGGAACGGCCTGCGCCGGCTGAAGAAGGACAATACGGGCTACGACTTGCGCGACCTCTTCATCGGCGCGGAGGGCACGCTCGGCGTCATCACCGGCGCGGTGCTGAAACTCTTCCCGCGGCCGCTCGGCCACGAGGTGGCCTTCGCCGGGCTGAAATCCGTCGCGGATGCGCTCGCCCTCTTCGAACGCGCCTCCAGCCGCTGCGGCACCGCGCTGACCGGCTTCGAGCTGATGCCGCGTCTCGGCGTCGATTTCACCACGCGGCACATTCCGGGCGTGCGCGACCCGCTCGCCAGCCGGCATGACTGGTACGTGCTCGTCGATATCTCGACATCCGACGCGGCGGAGACCGCCGCGCGCATGATGGAGGCCCTGCTGGCCGAGGGCATCGAGGCCGGGCTCGTCGAGGACGCGGTGATCGCCGCCAGCGAGGAGCAGCGCCGGGCGCTGTGGCACATGCGCGAAAGCATGTCGCCGGCGCAGAAGCCGGAGGGCGGCTCGATCAAGCACGACGTCTCCGTGCCGGTCTCGGCCATCCCGGCCTTCATGGCGGAAGCGGATGCGGCGGTCATGAAAGCCATCGACGGGGCGCGCATCTGCTCCTTCGGCCATATGGGCGACGGCAACATCCACTACAACATTTCGCAGCCCGTCGGCGCCGACAGGGACGCCTTCCTCGGCCGCTGGCGCGAGATCAACGACCTCGTGCACGCCATCGTGCTGAGCTATGGCGGGTCGATTTCCGCCGAGCACGGCATCGGCCAGCTGAAGCGCGACGAGCTCGCGGCGGTGCGCGCGCCGATCGAGATGGACCTGATGGCAAGGATCAAGCACGCCTTCGACCCCGCCGGCATCATGAACCCCGGCAAGGTCGTCAGGGGCTAGCGTATTTCCGCTTTTCTTCGAACAGCGAAAACGCTCTCTATCTGTTTAACGCCGTTCCGGGTGCAAAACCGCGCCGCGCTTCTGCTGGAATTGCGCCAGGCGGATCAGCCGCCGGTGCGCAGCTGCGCCAGCGACATCATGAGATCGGCACTGATGCCGGCCGAACCCGAACTGGTGAGCACGGAGAGCGCCGGATCCGTCGTGCTCTGGTTCTCGAGATCGTAGAGCACGGAGAACTTCACGATCATCTTGGAGACCTTCTCCGGATCCTGCAGATCCTTCAGCTCGAGATAGCGCTCGACCATGTCGGCCTGGGCGTCGACATCGGCGCTCGCGATCTCGTCGGGCAGCTGGTAGAGCACCTTGAAGACTTCGAAGAGCGCGTCGTCGGCCAGAAGGTCGTAAGGGCTCGAAACCGTTTCCGCCTTGCGCTCGAAATAGAGCGCGAGGCGCACGCCGGCATTGTCGTTGCCCGCATCCGCCTCCAGCTTCTGGCGCACGTAGCCGTCGATCGTCTGGTAGATGCCGCGGCGCGACTGGATCTCGGCATCGTCCTGCCGCTCGACCTGGCCCTCGGCATTGAAGTTGAACGAGGCCACGATCTGGCGATAGGCGCGGTCGGGCTGCTGGTTGGCAAAACTGTCGGGGTCGTCGAGGTCGGAGGTGAAGATCTTTGCCATGAACTCCGCATCGACGCTCTTCGTATCGATGCCGTTGGCCGTCAGCACGAAGGCGACGAGACGCGGATCGGACAGGAATTCCTTGACGCTGTCGATCTTCTGCATCTGGAGGGAGTAATATTTCGCCTCCTCCTCCGCCAGTTTCTTGTCATCTTCCGTTCCGAAACGGGATTTGGCCGTCACATAGGCGCGCGACATGACGAGGATCTCGGATTCGGACTGTGCCAGCTTCGGCGCCGTGATGTTGCCGTCCGACCCGAAATTGAACGCCTTGGCGAATTCGACGAAGCGCGGGTCGCCGAGCTGGTACACGTAGCTCTTCGGATCGTTGAGATCGCTCTTCAGCACGTTCTTGACCGTCAGGGCCGAGACCTTGGCCGGATCGAAACCGAAGGCCTTCAACGCGAAGTCGTAGAGGCTCGCCTCGCCGACGAACTCGTTGACAGTCTTCACCGCGCCGATCTGGCTCTTGAACCGCCGAATGGCCAGCTCGTCCGCCTCGTCGTCCTTGTCGTTGTAGCGGCTCATGTAGCCGGAGGCGACCGTTGCGGTCTGGGTCGCGGTCTGCGCCGCATCGCCGGCGGCCAGCGTGCCGTCCTCCTGGAAATTGAAGGCGGCGCGCAGGGCGAAATAGGCGTCCTTGTCCGATCCGCCGAACTTGTTGATGTAGCTGTTGGCGTTGTTCGGGTCAGGATCGCTGGTCAGGATGTTGGCGATGGTCGAGCTGACGATCGACAGCTTGTCGAGGCCGAAGGCCACCTTGAGATAATTGACCATGCGCGGATTGCCGGCAACCTCGCTTGCCGTCGTGACGCTGCCGATCCGGCTTTCGAAATACTCCTTATGGATCAGCGCGGCGGCCGATGTCGCGCGCGGATTGGAGAGTGTGTAGAGCTCGGTCGTGCTGGTCTTCTGGCTGGCGTTCTGCACCGTGCCGGCGACCGCCGTGCCATCGGCGGCAAAATTGAAGGCGCTGGCGAGCGTGCCGTATTTCTCGGCATTGGCGATGATGGCGCTCTGGCGGACGATCTCGGCCCTGAGCTGGGCGATGCGGGCCGCGTTGGCGTCGTTGGGTTGGAGTGTCGCCAGCTCGTCATTGGCCGCCTGCATGGCTGCCTGCGCGGCGGTCGCCTTGGCGCCGAACTCCGTGTTGAAGTAGCTGGCGGGATCGTCAAGGTCGCTGGTCAGCACCCCGCGGATCGTCTGGCGCGACCAGGTCGACGGATCGATGCCGAAGGCCGTGAAGACGTAGCTGCGCAGCCGGTCATTGTTGAGCAGCTGGTCGACGCTCGTGACCGTGTCGATGACGGCATTGTAGTAGCGCGTCTCCTCCTTGATCGCCGCGCCGGCATTGGCCGCCGTCGCCGAATAGAGGCCGATGATCTCGTCGAGCTGCACCTCGGTCTGCGCCGAGGCGGTCGACGCCTCGAAACTGAAGGCGGTGGCGAATTCCCGGTAGCGCGAATCCGTCAGGAGGTTGACGAAGCTGTTCGCATCCGACGTATCGCTTTCCAGCACCTTGCGCATGAAGGCGGTGGCATAGGTCATCTCCTCCAGGCCATAGGCTTTCATGGCATAGGAATAGAGCTGGTAGTCGTCGAGAAACGCGTCGACGCTGGTCACCTTGCCGATGTTTTCCTTGTAGTACTCGGCCTCGCGCGCGGTGACCGTCTCGCTCGCCGTGCGGTCCAGCGACACCAGCATGTCACGCGCGATGAGGTTGTAGCTCGTATAGGTGGACAGCATCGGAGGGGTCTCTTTCGACAATGCGGGCGGGCCGATCGGGGGCCACTCTCGCGCGCGAGGCTTGTCCCGACCTGTCGCACGCGTTCACCTCTCCTAAACCCTAGCCCGTGCGGTTTTGCTAACCATCAGGAACTGCAAAGTTTTCTTAACCGCGATTTTTAAGCGGCTCGGAAGGGGGTGCGCCTATTCTCGCCCTCAGAGGACGAAAAGTCCCGATGAGAAGACCGGACACCGGCTCTCAAGGAAAACAAGGGCGAAAGACATGCTGAATACCGTTTCCAAGCCGGCCTGGGCCGGCACCACGCTCCGGCTCGATCCCAAGCGCTTTCCGCAGCAGGTGACCTTCGAGCTGCGCGCCGAGGGAACCGACGCCACCATCACGCTCGACGAACGCGGCGCCGTGCTGCGCAAGGTTCTGCCGTCCAGCGGCCTGCCGCTCTCGATCGCCCTGCCGGCCCGCGCCTTCAAGGGCGTCGCCGCCCGCGCCATCGACCACGGCAACGGCGACGTGACCGTCACCCTCGAACTGCACCACGACGATCCGGACCTCTGCATCCCGCTCCTGGTGGCGCACGACCTGTGCGACATCGCCGCCGACTGGCGCAGCTGGGCCGAGGCCTACCGCATCCCCATGCTGATGGTCGAGGCCGACGGCATCGCCCGGCCGCTCGACGACAACCTGACGGTCGGCAGCCGCCCCGCCAAGCAGCGCCGCCGCCACTCCTACTTCGCCGACCGCCGCCCCCGCTTCCTGGTGCGCCGCACCACCGGCAAGCTCGGCGTGCAGATGAAGATCGACGGCCGGGAAATCATTGCCCGGCGTTGAGCCTGAGCCGCATGACCTCCAGAAAAGCCGGCCGTTCCCTGCGGCCGGCTTTTTCGTGCGCCCTTGCCTGTTCCCTCCGGAACACTTTTCCCGCGCCCGGCGTGGGAAACAGCGTTCAACACACCGGGTTCGTACCGGGGAACGCGAAGCAAGGGACAGATCACAATGGCAAAGTTCTTCACCACCCTCCTCGGCCGCATCCGCACCGTCGACAGCGCGACCGTCGATCGCGTTCGCCCGCCACGCCGCGGTTTCGAGATCGCCCTTCATCCGACGACGCTGCGGCGCGGCGAAGACCGTCCGCAGACCGGCTCGCGCGGGCCGCGGCACCGCTGATCAGGCGAACGGGATGGCGACGGTGAGCGCAAGGAAGAGGCAGAGGCCGACGACGCCGTTGAACTTGAAGAGTGCGAGGCACTGTTCCGGGTCGTCGATGTCGAGCGTGGCGATCTGCCAGGCGAGCATGGCGGCAGCCACGCCGAGGCCGAGCCAGGCCACGATGCCGATGCCGGCAAGCCAGAAGGAAAGCGCGACCAGCACGACCGTCAGGCCGTAGAGGCCGACGAGCCATCCCGCGGTCTTCTCGCCAAAGAGGCGCGCGGTGGAACGCACGCCGATCAGTGCATCGTCTTCCTTGTCCTGGTGGGCGTAGATCGTGTCGTAGCCGATGGTCCAGGCGATGGCGGCGACGTAGAGCGCCAGCGAGGCGGCCGACACTTCGGAAAATTCCGCCGCCCAGCCCATCAGCGCCCCCCAGGAGAAGGCCATGCCGAGGAAGAATTGCGGCCAGTCGGTGAAGCGCTTCGCGAAGGGGTAGATGGCGACGATCGCCAGCGAGGCGATGCCGAGCACGATGGTAAAAAGATTGAACTGCAACAGCACGACGAGGCCGACAAGCGCCTGCAATGCCATGAAGATCTTCGCCTGCCGGCGCGTGACGCGGCCGGAGGGCAGCGGACGCGAGCGGGTGCGGGCCACTGCCTGGTCGATCTCGTGGTCGACGAGGTCGTTGTAGGTGCAGCCGGCGCCGCGCATCGCGACGGCCCCGACGAAGAAGAGGAAGAGCTGCGTGACGAAGCGCGCAAGATCGAAGGTGCCGATCGCCGCCGAGACATTGGCCGCCAGCGCCGCCGACCAGAGGCACGGCAGGAGGAGAAGCTGCCAGCCGATCGGCCGGTCCCAGCGGGCGAGCTGCGCATAGGGCCAGGCCGCGCGCGGCAGCACGCGGTAGACCCAGTTTCGGGACGGCGCATCGGCGACGCGGCCGGAATCGGAGGGAGAGCTGATCATTCCCCTAGATCGCAAGCCGCCCGGCGCCGGTCAAGCCGGCACCGCGCCGCAGGGCAGGTCGTGCGCGCCGAAAAGGTTACGGCAGCGTGAAATCGAACCGGTAGGTGGCTGAAAGGCCGATCAGCACCTGATCGCGGCTGCCGCGCTCCTTGACGAGGCTCGACTTGGCCGCGTCGCCAACGAGGCGCTTGTATTCGGCAAAGGCGCTCGTCTCGATCTTCTCGTTGACCTGCCAGGTGATCGCCGCGCCCGCGCCCACCGAGTGGATGCCGCCGTCGGGATCGTAGGCGGAAAGACCGGACTTGGCGACCTGGTTCGGCTTCACGCCATAATAGGTGTCCATATAATCGTTCGAGGCGAGCGTCACACGCGGGCCGGCCGAGATGCGCACATCAGGGCGCACGTCGACGAAGGCGTCGGCCGCGATATCGGCAACGATACCGTCATGGCTGCGGATGCCGTGGCGCACCTCGCCGCGCACGCGCAGCCAGTCCGTCGGATAGGCTTCGGCGAAGGCGCCGAGTTCGCCGCCAAACTTCACCGGGGTCAGGCCGCGCAGATCCTTCGAATCGTCGTCGTCACGCGGCATGACGAGTTTACCCGTCGCACCGGCACGAAAGCCGCCATTGTCGATCAGCGCGAAGGACGGGTTGTCATTGCGCGAGGAGAAGCGGACGGTGCTGCCCGCCTTGCCGAGCGAGATCATCGGCGTGACCTGGAACAGGTATTTTTTCGCCCCCTCGTAGCGCGGCGCGGCAAAGCCGGCGGCGCCGACCTTCAGATACCAGTCGCCGGACCAGAAATAGCCGCCTTCGCCGGCAAGGGCGGAAACGGGCACAAAAAGGAGAGCGGCCGCAGTCATTGCGGTCGAAACACGGATACTCAAGACACAATCCTCGCTTCACCGGCAGACCCGCCGCGGGCTGCCGAAACCTTTGATTGCGTGAACATTAGCTGCGTTTCATTACCGCTTTGCTAACCATCCGGCCTGGCGGCGCGCGGAACGATTCGGCCGTGCCGACGTTTTTACGGGGAACGAACAAGGAGTTTCCCGATGACCGTCAGCACGATGGAACTGAAGCTGCAGGCGATCCGCAACGACAGCGGCCTTTCCCGCAAGGAGAAGATCGTCAGGCTGGAAAAGCTGCGCACAGAAGCCCGCGCGCTCCAGCGCGCCGCCACCGAAAGCGCCATGGTGGAGGATGATGGCTGGTACGAGGACGTGCACCTGATCGACACGGAGCTGGAGGCGCTCGGCCGTACCGTGGAGGAAAAGGGTGCGGCGACCCTATAAGGGCGGCACCGTACAGTCGCGGCAGCGGGATGAGGGGCAAACCTGACATTCTCCTGCCCGCGCGCGCTCCCGGTCCCGGCAGCCCTTGACCTTTCAGCCCCATCCCCTTAACCCGCCAGCAACGAAGGACGGATCGAGGATATGGGCATGAAGGTTCTGTTGATCGGATCGGGCGGACGCGAACACGCCCTTGCCTGGAAGCTGGCGCAATCTCCCCTCCTCGAAACGCTCTACGCCGCCCCCGGCAATCCCGGCATCGCCGACTGCGCCACGCTCGTCGCGCTCGACATCGAGGATCATGCGGCCGTCGCGGCCTTCTGCAAGGAAAACGGTGTCACCTTCGTGGTGGTCGGACCGGAAGCCCCGCTGGTCGCGGGCATGGCCGACGTGCTGCGCACCGCCGGCATCGACGTCTTCGGCCCCTCGGCCGCCGCCGCGCAGCTCGAGGGATCCAAGGGCTTCACCAAGGATCTCTGCGCGAAATACGACATTCCCACCGGCGCCTACCAGCGCTTCACCGACGCCGCGGCCGCCAGGGCCTATGTGGAGCGCGAAGGCGCGCCGATCGTCATCAAGGCGGACGGACTTGCCGCCGGCAAGGGCGTGACGGTCGCCATGACGCTCGACGAAGCGCTGGCCGCCGTGGACGACTGCTTCGACGGCGCCTTCGGTGCGGCGGGCGCGGAAGTCGTGGTGGAGGCCTTCCTCGATGGCGAGGAGGCGAGCTTCTTCTGCCTGTGCGACGGCGTGAACGCCCTGGCCCTTGCTTCGGCGCAGGACCACAAGCGCGTCGGCGACGGCGACACCGGCCCCAACACCGGCGGCATGGGCGCCTACTCGCCCGCCCCCGTCATGACGCCCGACTTGGTCGCGCGCACCATGAAGGAGATCATCGAGCCGACGATCCGCGGCATGGCGGCAGACGGCCATCCCTTCCAGGGCGTGCTCTTCGCCGGGCTGATGATCACCGCCAAGGGCCCTGAGCTCATCGAGTACAATGTGCGGTTCGGCGACCCGGAATGCCAGGTGCTGATGATGCGGCTCGAAAGCGACCTGCTCCCGATCCTGCATGCGGCCGCGACCAGCCGGCTCGACACGGTTTCCGCCAGCTGGCGCGATGCCCCGGCGCTCACCGTCGTCATGGCCTCGAAGGGCTATCCCGGCGCCTACGAGAAGAACACGCCGATCCGCGCGCTGCCGGCCGACGACGCAGCCAGCAAGGTGTTTCATGCCGGCACAGCCCTGAAGGACGGCCAACTGGTGGCGACCGGCGGGCGCGTGCTCAACGTCACGGCCGTCGCCGCGACTGTCGCGGAGGCGCAAAAGGCCGCCTATCAGGCGCTCGACCAGGTAGAATGGGACAACGGCTTCTGCCGCCGCGACATCGGCTGGCGCGCCGTCGCGCGCGAAAAGGCGTGAGGTCCGGCACGAAAAACGCCGGATCGCTCAAATTTTACCATTTCCCCTGACGGGACCGTAACCGGCGGGCGCTATTCTCCCTACAACCATAAGGGAGAACCGTTGATGCGTACCCTGCTGCCGACCTTTGCTTTCATGCTTCTCGCCGCCCCCGCCCTTGCGGGTTCGATCGAGCCCGTTGCCGGCGCATCGTCCGAGGGGTCGAGCATTTCGGCGGTCCGCTGCGGCGACTGCCCGGCGCTGAAACCGAAGCCCAAACACGCCACCTACCAGGTCGATGCCATCGACCCCGGCACGCAGAAGGTGGAGATCCGCGAGGAGAACGGCGAGCGCAAGATCTTCCGCACCGAAGCCTGGATGGGCGGCTCGCCCGTGCTCTTCGTCAGCAAGGCCCCGGCGGAAGTCCGTCAGGCGGCCACTGTCGAAACGACGGTGGACGAGAAGGCCACGGCCGTGGAAACCGTCGATGCCGGCGCCCATACCAGCGCGCTCGACGAGACCGCAGCCCGCAAGACGGCGGCGGCCGGCATGGCAACTTCACAGGAGTTTGATCCGTCAGGGTTTGAACTTCGGGTCAACTGACCCCATAGTGGGCGCGCCCTGCCTCTCAGTCCCTCCAGGCTGACAGGAATCCGCGGAAGCGGACGTTTTGCGCCCCTGACCTCAAGCGGGGGCGCAGGCGTATCAGCCCCTCTCTCCGAGATCGCCGACCAGCCGATCGACCTCCCGGTCGGAATAGACCGCAATGCCGCCGCGCCGCAGCAGTGCCGCCGTCACTCCCTGCCCCGCATGCCGGATACCTGAAAACGTGCCGTCATAGACGAAGCCGGACCCGCAGGACGGGCTGCCGTCGATGAGCAGCGCATGCCGGCAGCCATTCTCCCGCGCCACGTCGAGCGCAATGCGCGCGCCCGCGATGTAGGCGGCGGAAACATCCCCACCGGACACCTCCAATACCCGCGCCCGGCCGTCGAGCACATCCTCGCCGTCAAGCCCGTTCTCGATCTCCGCTGGCGGCCGCGGCACCTGGAAGCCGCCGGAAAGCTCCGGACAGAGCGTCACCAGCCGCCCCTCCACTCGCCAGCGCTCGACCGCGCCATGGACAAGCGGCTTGGCCGACCCGTTGTACCGCACCGGCAAACCGGCAAGGCAGGCGCTGATGAGGATCTTCGCCGACATCAGCGCCCTTCCCTCATCCCGCGATCTTGGAGAAATCCGCGACCGTGCCGGTTGCGGCGCGGATGGCGGAGAGCAGGGCGAGGCGGTTGGCGCGGATGGCGGGGTCCTCGTCGTTGACGAGCACGTCGTTGAAGAACTGGTCGACCGGGGCACGCAGCGCCGAAAGGGCTTCCATGGCGGAACGGAAGTCTTCCTTCGAAACGGCGGCAGCGGCGTCCTTCGTCGCGGTCTCGACGGCGGCGTGGAGGGCCTTTTCGGCATCGAGCAGGAGAAGGTCGGCCGAGACGGCGCCTTCGACGACGGTGCCCTTCTTCTCTTCGGCAGCGAGAAGCTGCGTGGCGCGTTTGGTGCCGGCGAGCAGGTTCTGCCCCTCTTCCGAGGTGATGAAGGCCGTCAGCGCCTCGACGCGGCGGGCGACCATCAAGAGATCATCGGCTTCGGGCGTCAGCACGGCATCGATGAGATCGTGGCGCGCGCCCATGTCGCGGAGATAGACTTTGAGGCGATCGTGGAAGAAGGCAACGAGGTCCGGATCCTTCGCGACGGAGGCGAGCGGCAGGCGGATGTTCTTTTCGAGCAGCATGCGGATGACGCCGAGGGCGGCGCGGCGCAGCGCGTAGGGGTCCTTCGAGCCGGTCGGCTTCTCGTCGATCGCCCAGAAGCCGATCAGCGTGTCGAGCTTGTCGGCGAGCGCGACGGTAAGACCGACCTTGCCGGCCGGTACGCGGTCCGAGGGGCCCTGCGGCTTGTAGTGATCCTCGATCGCCTCGGCCACCGCGGCGTCCTCGCCCTGGAGCGCGGCGTATTTCCGGCCCATGATGCCCTGCAGCTCTGGAAACTCCCCGACGGCCTCGGTGCGCAGGTCCGCCTTGGCGAGCACCACGGCCCGGTCGACGAGCGCCGCATCCGCGCCGATGACGGGGGCAAGTTCGCCTGCAAGCGTGCGGATGCGCTCGACGCGGGCGCCCTGGGTGCCCAGCTTGGCATGGAAGGTGACGTTCAGCGCGTCGAGCTTGGCCATGCGCTGGTCGAGCGGCTTCTTCAGGTCGAGGCCGAACTTTTCGGCCGATGCCTTCAGCGTGTCGAGGTCCGGCAGGTCGCGCTGGTCGCGCAGCCAGAAGTGCTTTGCATCGGAAAGACGGGCCCGAACGACCTTGCCGTTGCCGTGCACGATCTCCTTGCCGCCGTCCTTCGCCTCGATGTTCGAAATGAGGATGAAGTGGTTGGAAAGTGTTTCGGCGCCCGGCTTGCGGGTGACGAAGCATTTCTGGTTCGTCTTGATGGTGAGGCGGATGATTTCCGAGGGGATCGCCAGGAACTCCTCCTCGAAGGTACCCATCAGCACCTGCGGCCATTCGACGAGGCCGGAGACCTCCTCCAGCAGGCCCTCGTCCTCGACCAGTTCGAGGCCGTTCGCAAAGGCGATGTTGCCCGCATCCGTCGCGATGATCTGCTTGCGGCGTTCGGCATCGAGCACGACCTTCGCCTTCTCCAGATTGGCGACATAATCCTCGAAGCGCCGCACGGTGATCGCGCCCGGCGCATGGAACCGGTGGCCATAGGTGACATTGCCGGCGACGAGCCCGTCGACCTCGAAGGGCACGATGCGGGTTTCCTCCGTCTCCGAGCCGAAGGTGCAGACGATCGACTGCAGCGGGCGCACCCAGCGCAGCGCACCGGGCTTGGCCGAGGCGGCGCCGGAGCGCATCGATTTCGGCCAAGGGAAGTTGCGGATGATGCCCGGCATCACCTCGGCGATGATCTCGTCGGCCGGGCGGCCCGGCTTGACGATGTGGGCGACGTAGAAATCGCCCTTCTTCGGGTCCGAATGGACATGGGCTTCGGAAACCGATGCGAGGCCCGCCTTGCGCAGGAAGCCCTGGATCGCCTGTTCGGGGGCCGAGGTCGTCGGGCCCTTGATGTCCTCGCGCACGTCGCTCGAGCGGGCGTTGAGGCCGCGGATATCGAGCGTCAGGCGGCGCGGCGTCCAGTATTCGCGCGCACCCTCATAGGTCAGGCCCGCATCCACCAGCGCGTCCGTGACGAGCTTCTTCAGATCGCCCGCGGCCTTCCGCTGCATGCGGGCGGGGATTTCCTCGGAGCGGAGTTCAAGCAGAAGATCGGGCATGTCAGCTTTCCTCGCCCTCCCCTTCGCCGGAGAGGGCCGGCGCAGCGGCCGGAGTGGGGGTCAAAATCGTGCGCCTCTGCTAGCAAAGTTCGGCGGTGCTGTTCAACGGCAAATGTGCGCCCCGCCGCCCAATCGCGCCGAATAGGCGGACCGGACGGCGTTCCCGCCGGCCCGCGCTCGCCGTTCAGGCGGCGACGCTGGCCGCCACTTCCCTCGCCAGCTGCTCGAGCAGCCCCCGCGTTCCCTCCTTGCGGCCGTCGATGTTGCCGTCGCGATAGGCGCCCTGCTCGGTGAGGAGAAGACGCGTTCCGCCACCCTCCGCCTGAAACTCGGCCGTCAGCAGCGAGGCGGAGAGTGGTGCCCCGTCCAGCGTCATCGCATAGGCGAGGATGACGCATTCCCCCTCGCGCACCTCCAGGAAGGTCGTCTCGTTGGTCAGCACGACATCCGCGCCGGGCGGGCTGAACTTGCTGAATTCCTGCGCGCCGGCAGCGACGCGCCCGGCGGGCCGATATTCGTGCACCGTCCAGCCGTCAGAGCTGATGAGCCAGCGGTAACGCGCCTCGGCTTCCACATAGGCGGCAAAGACCTTTGCCACGGGCGCATCGTAGAGACGGTCGAGCGTGAAGCTGCCGTGAATGATCTTCGGATCGGTCATGTTCATTCCTCTTCCTTGGTTTCTTTCAGATAGGCATCGAGATGGTCGAGCTTGCGCTCCCACGGCCGGCTTTGCGCGGCAGCCCAGCGTTCCAGATCCTTCAAGGCCCCCGGCTTCAACGACACGGTCCGCACGCGGCCGACCTTTTCCGACACGATCAGCTTCGCCTCTTCGAGCACGCCGAGATGCTGCATCACCGCGGGCAGCGAGATCGGCGCGACCTGCGTAAGGCCGCTGACGGAGCACGGCCCCTTGGCCAGCCGCTCGACGATACGTCGGCGCACGGGCTCGGAAAGGGCGTTGAGCAGGATGTCTATCGGGTCTGAATAGTTAGGCATACGCTTAAGTATTGGAAGGCAACCTTCCCTGTCAACAAAAAACTTCAGCCGCGACTTAAGTGTTTGAGAAACGCGCTCCTGCGGCATGTGCCATCGACGGAGCAAGCCAGCTGCAAATGATTGTGCCTGAGCCGGCCGGCTACCAGCCGCCGCCGCCACCGCCGCCGCCGCCGCCCCCGGACGAGCCGCCACCGCCGCCCGAGGAGAAGCCGGAAGAGGAGCTTTTCGGCGGATCCGGCAGGGAGGAGGTCATGGTGCTCGCCATGGAGCCGGCAAAGCCGCCCATGCGATCGGAAAACCGGCCGGAGGAAAAGCTGTCGCCACGGTACCAGGCGGGCTGGTAGGCGGCAGCGGCGGCACCGGCTGCCGCGGCGGCGACGAGCCAGCGGTCGAAGGTTTCAGACCAGGGTTTCTCGACGCCCAGCGCCACGGCATAGGGCAAGAGGGTCTCGTAGTGGCGCGGCGACATGTCCGGCGCGCCGGCCATGTTCATGCGGTCCTTCTCGGCAAGCGTCAGATACTGGCGCAGGCCCTCGATGCCGTCCATCATCCTGCGGCCGAGCGGCGTCGGCGCGCCCATCAGGAAGAAGAAGACGAGATTGGTGACGACGATGCCGCCGACGGCGGCAAAGAGCGGCATCTGGCCGGCGGCGGCGCTGGTGACGAACAGCGCGAGGATGATGCTGCCGAAGACCGTGAGGAAGACGAAGCCGACGAAGGCGATCATAACGACGGCGAGGATGCGCGCGCCGAGCGACTTCGCCCGCCGGAAATTCTGCCCGAGCGCCAGCGCGAAGATGGAGATGAAGACCGAGGCGAAGACCGGCAGGATGACGAGCGCGATGCCCTCCTCCGGCAGCGAGCCGAAGATGAGGAGAGCCGCAAGGCAGACGAGCGACAGGAGAATGCCGCAGATCACCTGCGGCCAGTTGGCAAGGTAATACTTGTAGCGGTGCTCCTTCTCCATCGCCTCGCTGAAGTCCAGGCCGAGCGTCTGCACCCGCTTGCCGTTCGACTTGTCGATGATGAAGGTGCTGCCCGCCGAGCCGACGGTCTTCAGCAGGGTCGCCTCGCCGGTCGGCAGCGCACCTTCGACCGGCTTTTCCGTCCGGGTGACGGTGATCGAGGTCTTCAGGTCCTTCAGTTCGACGAGCCCCTTGACCGCAAGGTTGAGGAAGGCGGCGGAAATCGCCGTCCAGCCCTGCCCGCCGAAGCCTTTCTCGTCGATATAGTTGACGAGCGCCGGCGACAGGCCCTCCGGCGCATCCCAGCGCGGCACGATGACGCCACCCGCCGGATCGCGGCCCACGGAAAGCCAGGCCCAAAGGTAATAGCCGACGACCAGCACGAGCCCGCCGAAGGCGAGGAAAAGGTTGCGGTTGTCCTTGAGGAACAGGGTCCGCTCTTCCGCCGCCGTCGGGCGGTCGATGCTGCCGGCCGGCATTTTCACACCGATCGTCAGCCCCTCGTTCGGGCCGAGTTCGCGCGTCGTCTCGAACGTTGCCCGGTTGCCCTGGTTTTCGCTGCGCGCGTCCTTGCCCGTGGCGCCGAGCGGTCCGGTGAAGACGGTCAGTTCCTCCGCCCGCACCCCCTCGGGCAGGGTCACCGTCGCCGTGGCCCTGTCTATCGGAAAGGCCCATTCGGTGCCGGTGACGTTCCAGAAGAGTTCGTCATGCGTGTCGAAGAAACGGATCTGCCGCGTCGTCTCGTAGGTCAGGCGATACTGGTGGAAGCCGGGATCGAGGAGCACGTCGGCCGAGCCGAAATAGATGCGGATGCCGCGGCGGATGGTTTCCGTGCGGTAGGGCTCCGGCCGGCCGTCCCGCTCGACGCTGAGGATCTTGAAGCCCACCTCCCGCTCCCGCCCGCCGGCGTCGACGAAGGTCAGCGGAAAATCGCGATAGATGCCGCGGCGGATCTGGTTGCCCTCGGCGTAGACGCGGATCGTTTCCGTCACGGTCAAGGTGCCGTTCTTCGCGACAGCGATGTCGGAATGATAGCGGTCGAAATACTCCTCCGCCCGCGCCGCGTTGCCAGCCAGAAGACAGAGCCACAGCGTCAGGACAACGGCAATCCGCATCATGAAGGGCTCCGGTATTAGAACTTGACGGTCGGCACGGCCCGGTCGGCCGGGTTCTCGATCTCGAAATAGGGCGCCTTCAGGAATTTGAAGAGGCTGGCGACGAGGTTCGAGGGAAAGCTTTCGACCTTGACGTTGAGATCGCGGGCGGCGCCGTTGTAGTAGCGGCGGGACATCTGGATCTCGTTTTCCAGTGTCTCCAGCGTCTCCTGCAGCTCGGCGAAGTTCTGGTTGGCCTTGAGGTCCGGATAGGCTTCGGCCAGCGCGAAGATGCGACCCAGCGCCTGGCTGAGCAGGCCTTCCGCCTGCGCCCTGCCCGCGACGTCCCCGGCCGGCACGGCCTGCGCCCGGTTGCGCAGCTCCACCACCTTTTCCAGCGTGTCCTTCTCGTGCGCGGCGTAGCCTTTCACGGTTTCGATCAGGTTGGGGATGAGGTCGGCGCGGCGCTTCAGCTGCACGTCGATGCCGGACCAGGCCTCCTCCTTCACCTGACGGGCTTTGACGAGGCCGTTGTAGAGAATGATGGCGTAGAGAACGACCACCGCCGCGATTGCCAGACCGATCATGAAAGCCTCCGCTCGTTCTTTGTCTCGGGCACGACCTTAGCATCCGCATCGCCGCAGAAAAGCCCCCCAAGGGGCCCGGCGCCGCCTCCTCTTCCTCAAAGCAGGCGAGCGCCCGCAAACCCTGTCACCCCGGGAACCGCGCCACGGCGCGCTTTGGCCGATAGTCGCTTCACCAACCACACGAACCCTGAAGCAACCGCCATGAAAGCCCTCGTCCTCACCATCAACGTTCTCGGTTTCACCGCCCTCTTCCTCGCCTACACGATGGGCGCTGCGGTCGACCGTCCGAAGGGTGTACGCCGGGCGCTCCAGACCTATGCCGGCCAGCTTCCCACCGGCGCGATGCCGACGCTGAAGCCCGTCTGGGAACTCGGCGTGAAGGTTTCGACCCTCGCCTGAAGAAAATGCCTCCCCGGCCGGACCGGAGAGGCACAACAAGGCATCCCGCTTTCCGCCTCAGATCGCGCGCGTGATGCCGCCATCGACGCGGATGTTCTGGCCGGTGATGTAGGCGGCGCCATCGGAGGCGAGGAAGGCCACCGTCGCGGCGATCTCCTCGCTCGTGCCGTAACGCTTCATCGGCACACCGTCGCGCCGCTCCTCGGTCGCCGGCAGGCTGTCGATCCAGCCGGGCAGCACGTTGTTTATGCGGATGTTGTCGGCCGCATAGGTATCGGCGAAGATCTTGGTGAAGGAGGCAAGACCCGCGCGGGCGACGGCCGATGTCGGGAACATCGCGCTCGGCTCGAAGGCCCAGGCGGTGGAGATGTTGATGATCACGCCGGACTTCTGCTTCTGCATGACCGGGGTGACGAGGCGCGTCGGGCGCACGGCGTTGAGGAAATAGACGTCGATGCCAGCGTGCCAGTCCTCGTCCGTCAGATCAAGGATCGGCTTGCGCGGGCCGTGGCCGGCGCTGTTGACGAGGACGTCGATACGGCCCCAGCGTTCCAGCGCCCCATCGACGAGCCGCTTCAGGTCGTCAGTCGACTGGTTCGAGCCGGTGACGCCGAAGCCACCGGTCTCGGCGGCCAGCGCCTCGCCCTTGCCGGAGGAGGAGAGGACGGCGATCTTGAAGCCATCCGCCGCCAGCCGCTTTGCCGCCGCTGCACCCATGCCGCTGCCGCCAGCCGTGATGATTGCCACTTTTTCTACTGCCATCGCTTGTCTCCCTCTTGAGAACCGGTTGCGGGCAAGCCGCCTTTCTTCATTTTCCGCCAAGTGATATCATTGCTCCAGCAGGAGTGCGAGCCAGTTCCACTCTCATCATCCAGTAGAAAATCTACTCCATGACAGACGCCATACGACGCCTCCCTCCACTCAACGGCCTGCGTGTTTTCGAGGTGGTGACACGGCATCTCAATTTCCGGCTGGCTGCGGAGGAGCTCGGCGTCACCCAGGGCGCGGTGGCCCAGCAGATCCGCGGGCTGGAGGCCGAACTGGGGCTAAAACTGTTCGACCGCCAGCCGCGCATGCTCGCGCTCACCGAGGCCGGGCGCAGCTATGTCGCCAACGTCCGCCGCGCCTTCGAGCTGATCGCCGAGGCGACGGAGGCCCTGCGACCGGAGCCGCAGCACCTGACGATCAGCGTGACGCCGACCTTCGCCTCGAAATGGCTGATCCCGCGCCTGCCCGAATTCACCGCAGCCCATCCGGACATCGACCTGCGCATCCTGGCGACGGACCGGATCTCCAATTTCCAGACGGATGCGGTGGATCTCGCCGTGCGTTACGGCCGCCCGCCCTTCGGCCCGGGGCTCGATGTGGACCTCCTGTTCGAGCAGGTGCTGGTAGCCGTCGCCAGCCCGCTCCTCATCGAGAAGCTGGGGAACCCGACACGCCCGGAGACCTTCGCCCGCTACGCGCTGCTGCACGATGCGCATGACTTCTGGCCGCAATATCTCGAAACGGTCTTTCCGGATGGCACGCCCGCGGCAGCGAAGAACATCCGCTTCAACCAGACCGCCCATGCCATCGAGGCCGCGATCGCCGGCCAGGGCATGGTGCTGGCGAGCCGGTTCTTCGTCGAGGAGGATATCCGCACCGGGCGGCTGGTTCGCCTGTTTGCAGGCGACATGCGTGCGGGGGCGGACTTCTATGCCGTCTCGCCCCGCAAGCCGCGCCACGCCGCATCCGTCGCAGCGGTTCGCGCCTGGCTGGCCACCACCGGCGGCCAGGCCTTTCGGAGCCCGCGTTTCCGCTGAAAGACGGAAACGCGCGGAAAACAGGCTCAGGCCGCGTCCTTCGTCCAGTTCACGCCGCCGGCATCCGTCAGCAGGAAGGCCTCGCCGCAGGCCTTTGCCAGCGTGCGCACGCGCAGGATATAGCTCTGGCGTTCGGTGACGGAGATCACGCCGCGCGCATCGAGCAGGTTGAAGACGTGGCTGGCCTTGATGCACTGGTCATAGGCCGGCAGCACGCATTTGTGCAGGCGCTGGTTTTCCGCATCGCCCGGTGCGCCGGCCGCGAGCAGCGCCTGGCACTCCTTCTCCGCATCGATGAAATGGCGGTGCAGCATGGCCGTATCGGCGAATTCGAAATTGTGGCGGGAATATTCCTGCTCGGCCTGCAGGAAGACGTCGCCATAGGTGATCTTTTCAGCGCCCTCTCGGCCGTTGAAATTGAGGTCGTAGACATTGTCGACGCCCTGAACATACATGGCGAGGCGCTCGAGACCATAGGTCAGTTCGCCCGCGACAGGGGAGCACTCGATGCCGCAGACCTGCTGGAAATAGGTGAACTGCGAGACTTCCATGCCGTCGCACCAGCATTCCCAGCCAAGGCCCCAGGCGCCGAGCGTCGGGCTTTCCCAGTCGTCCTCGACGAAGCGCACATCGTGCAGCAGCGGATCGAGGCCGATGGCGGCCAGCGAGCCGAGATAGAGCTCCTGCAGGTTCGACGGGTTCGGTTTCAGGATGACCTGGTACTGGTAATAGTGCTGCAGGCGGTTCGGATTCTCGCCGTAACGCCCGTCGGACGGGCGGCGCGAGGGCTGCACATAGGCGGCGCGCCACGGGCGCGGACCGAGCGCACGCAGCGTCGTTGCCGGGTGGAACGTGCCGGCGCCCACTTCCATGTCATAGGGCTGAAGCACCGCGCAGCCCTTGTCCGCCCAGTAGTTGTGCAGCGTCAGGATCAGCCCCTGGAAGGAGCGCGTCGGGTTCATGTGGTCAGGCAGGGCGGCAGGGGTCATCGGTTTCGTCCGGGCATTCTGGAAAAAGGTGCCGGACTGGTGCCACGATGCGCCTTGGGGGTCAAGGGTTTCGGCCCCCGGCCCCGCATGCATCAATGCCGTTCGAGCGAACGGAAGAGCCCGGAGCCGGCCGCCTGGGTGACGGCCTGCACGCGCTGCGGGGCGAGATCCGGCACATGCCGCACCTGACGGCGCAGGCCGACCGGAATGCGTGCGCCATACCAGGCGGCAAGCATGGGCAGCTCGCGGCGCAGCGTGCCCTTCGCCTGCCAGCCGAGCGCCTTCAACGCCCGCGTGTCGAGCGGCGGACGGCTGACATTGTCCGGCCGGCCAGCCGTGAAGCTGACGCCGGAAACCGGGTCCTGCACGGCATCGAGGACAAGGCGGGTGATCGCGAGGATGTCGAGAAGATCGTCGCCGGCGACATTGTAGGTGGCGTTCTCCGCCCCGCGCGTCACCACTGCGCGCAACGCCGAACAGAAATCCGCCATGGTGACGAATCCGCGCGTCTGCAGGCCGTCGCCATGCACCGGAAGCGGGCGGCCGACGGCGGCAAGTTCGAGGAAGCGTGGCAGCAGTTTTTCCGTGTTCTGGCGCGTGCCGACGATGTTGACGGGGCGCAGCACGCGGATATCGAGATCGAACGAGCGGCGCAGGCCGGCGATCAGCATTTCGGCGGCGGCCTTGGAGGCGCCGTGCGGGTTGTCCGGCAGGAGCGGCGCAAGCTCGCCCATCGGCTGGCCATTGCCGGCGCCGTAGACCTCGGCGGAGCTGACATGGATCATCAGCGGCACGCGGCGGCGCCCCATCGCCTCGACCAGCACCTGCGTGCCGAGCGCATTGGCCAGCGTGAACCGCTCCGGCACCGAGAAGGCGCGCTCGACATGGCTTTCGCCCGCCGCATGCACGACGAGGTCGGCATCCTTCAGCATTTCGGTGACGAGATCGAGATTGCCGACATCGCCATCCTGCAGCGTCACGCGGCCGGTGCGGAAGGCGGCATCGAGATGCGACATGTCGGCGGCATAGGTGAAGGCATCGAGAACGCGGATGCGCGCATTCGGGCAATGGGCGAGCAGATCATCGACGATATGCGAGCCGACGAAGCCGGCACCGCCCGTTACAACGATGGTGCGAATCCAATCGAGGTCGAGCGAGGCCATGCGCATTCTCCGTTCACTGCCGGGCCTCCCTCATGGCGGCCCTGACCGCTAGATCGGCCTTCCTGCGCGCGGGGGCAACGCCGGCCGGCAGACGCAAAAGCATAAATCCCGCGTTAACCTTACGGAGCGTGGTTAATGTGCCGGAGCCGCACGGCAGGCCTTCTGCTCCAGTCCCGCGCTGGCACACAGTCGTATCGCGGCGACCGGTTTTTTCAACGTGCCCGCGAACCGAAGGTGTAAAATGCTTGGAGGCCGGGCTGACACAGCCCTAGTCGTCGTCACGGCGCAGGCGGTATTCGCCGGTTTCCGGATCCTTGACGAGCGTGCCGTTGGCGCCGGTGCGGCGCTCCTCCTCGGAACGCTTGCGTGCCTTGCTGAGGCGCTCGGCATCGGCCACGAACTTGCGATAGCCGAACCAGGCAAGGCCGACGACCAGCAGCAGAAAGATGATCTGGGCCATCGCCCCTCCCCTCGTTTTCCCGGCGCCTTATCCGGAAAGGCCGAAGCGGCCCCACAGCGCCTTTTCTTCCGCGAGGCCCGCCACGGCGGCCACGCCCGCAGAGCCTATACGCTCCGCCATATCCGATGAAAGCCCCCCGATGCCCGGCGCCTTGCGACCAAACAGCCCCTTGGGCGCGGAGACCAGCTCCAGCCGCGTCTTGTCGCCATACCGCTTCTTCAATTCCGAACGCATGTCGGCAAGGCCGTCGACGAGGCCGAGCGTCACGCCGCGGCCACCGGTCCAGAACAGGCCGGAGAAGAGATCGGGATCGTCGGCGAGTTTCGCACCGCGGCGCTCCTTCACCATGTCGATGAACACCTGATGGATCTCGAGCTGCAGGGATTTGAGATATTCGATCTCGTTTTCACGCTCGGGCTGGAACGGATCGAGGATCGCCTTGTTCGTGCCGGCCGTATAGACGCGGCGCTCGACGCCGATCTTCTTCAGCATTTCCGGAAAGCCGAAACCACCCGAGACGACGCCGATCGAACCAACGATGGAGGTCGGGTCGGCATAGATCTCGTCGCCAGCGAGCGCGATCATGTAGCCGCCGGAGGCCGCCACGTCCTCGACGAAGACGAGCACACGCTTGTTCTTCTCCGCCGCGAGCTCGCGGATGCGCTGGAAGATCAGTCGCGACTGCACGGGCGAACCGCCCGGCGAATTGATGGAGATCGCGACGGCGGGCGCGTCCTTGTAGGCGAAGGCCTTTTCGAGCGCCGGCGCGGCGGTGGCCAGATTGAGCGGCGGCCGGAACTGGCTGCCCGACGCCATGATCGCCCCGTGCAACCGGACGACCGGGATCGCGACACCCTCCTTGCGGAACCTCTTCGGCACCAGCGTCTTCAAAAATCCGGCCATCGCGCGATCCTGTCTCCTGTTCGTTTGCCCGGCTGATGTATGCACGACGAGCGAAAACGCAAGACAATCACGGAATATTCAGGGCTTCGACAGGCGTGGATAGCTTGTTCGACCGTTGTTGAGATCGTCGACGAAGGGGGTGAAGGCGTGCCGGCCGGGCTCGTGCATGACGAACGGCATGCGCAGCGTCAGTCTGGCGCGCGAGCCCTTGATGGCGGTGACGAGGATGCGCAGGGCCGGCTCGCCGGGGCGGGGATGGAGCGCCGTGATCTCGATGCCGCCGAAGCGACGGCCACAGGCGGCGACGATATCGGCGATTGATTCCGGCCGGGCGATGAGCGAAAGCTGGCCGCCCGGCTTCAGGATCGCGCCCGCCGTCCGGATCCAGCGTTCGAAGAGGTTCTGCTCCATGGCATGGGCCTCGGCCTTCAGCGCATCCGGCGTGCGGCTGCCGATGCGGTCGTTGAAGGGCGGGTTCATGATGACCTGATCGAAGGCCTCGTCGGCAAGGCCCGCCGCCACACGCGCCGTGCCCGCGAGCCCGACATCGGCCTCCAGCACGCCGACACGGGCGGAAAACGCGGCGTTTGCCGCAAGCGCTATCGACTTGCGGGCAAAACCTGCCATCAGCGGCGAGCGCTCGACAAGCAGCACCTCCGCCTTTTCGTTGCAGGCGGCAACGGCAAGGCCGGCAGCCCCCGCCCCCGCACCGAGATCGGCGACACGCGTCGGCCCCTCGCCGTCCACCAGCGCGGCGAGCAGCATGGCATCCATGCCGGAACGATGGCCGATGCCCTTCGGCTGGACGACGTGGAAGCGGCCACGATGGAAGGCGTCGATGGTCTCGGTGACCGGTTTTTCCGGCGCCGGGTCGGCTTCGCTCACGCCCGCAGCTCCGCCGCCAGACCCGCATCCGTCAGGATCTGCCGGGCCTCGTCCTCCCGGTCGCTTTCGACCAGGAAGCGGCGCGGCAACATCCCGAGCGAACCTTCGAGGATGCTCATCGCCTGATCGGCGATCAGGCAATGGATTCCGGCCTCCTTCATCAGGCTTTCCGCGAAGGAGAGCAGGACGGCGTCGTTGGTGCGGATCAATTCGATCATTCCGGTCGTTTTCCAGCCATAATTGGGGAGGCGGGACAATTCGCCTCTTGCCGCAGGAAGCCCCGCTTTCTATTGTCTTTCAACAAAAATGAACAGGAGTCCGGGCATTTGGGCGTCGTGATACCGCTTGAAGAAGGCAAAAACAAACAGGCATCGGTGAAGCCGCTCGTCGATCTGACAAAGGCCGACATGGAGCGGGTGAACCAGCTCATCCTGTCGAAAGCCGGCTCCGACGTCGCGATGATTCCGGAGGTCGCCAATCACCTGATTTCGTCCGGCGGCAAGCGTCTGCGCCCGATGCTGACCCTCGCCTCCGCCGCAATGTTCGGCTACGACAGCGACCAGCATATCAAGCTCGCGACCAGCGTCGAGTTCATGCACACGGCGACGCTGCTGCATGACGACGTGGTGGACGAGAGCGACATGCGCCGCGGCAAATCCACCGCCCGCATGATCTGGGGCAACCAGGCGAGTGTGCTCGTCGGCGACTTCCTGCTCGGCCAGGCCTTCAAGATGATGGTGGAAGTGGGTTCGCTGGAGGCGCTTGATGTGCTCTCAACAGCCGCCACCGTGATTGCGGAAGGCGAAGTGCTGCAGCTCTCCGTCGCCAAGAACATGGAGACGACCGAGGACGACTACCTCCAGGTCATCCGCGCCAAGACGGCGGCGCTCTTCGCCGCGGCCGCGGAAGTGGGCCCCATCATCGCCAATACCAGCCGGGCCGAACGCAATGCGCTGAAATCCTACGGCATGAATCTCGGCCTTGCCTTCCAGCTCGTCGACGATGCGCTCGACTACGGCGGCAAGGCAGCCGATCTTGGCAAGAACACCGGCGACGATTTCCGCGAGGGCAAGATCACCCTGCCGGTCATCCTCGCCTGGCGGCGTGGCACGGCGGAAGACCGCACCTTCTGGCGCGAAGCCATCGAGGGCGGAAAGAGCGACGAGGCGAACCTCGAGCGCGCCTTCGGCCTCATCACCCGTTATGGCGGGCTGACGGACACCATCGCCCGTGCACAGCACTACGGCATGATCGCCCGCGATGCGCTGGCGCCTCTGCCGGCCTCGCCGTGGAAGAACGCCCTGCTCGAAGTCATCGACTTCTCCATCGCCCGCGTGAGCTGACCGGCGGCCGCGCAGGCCTGTTGCCATCAGAGGCGGCCGTGGCGGACGGCCGCCCTCTTGTGACGCTTTCATAGCGGCAACGTCGGTGCTCGAAGCGCGCCGTTCCATCTCGCGCAAGACGAAAACGATCCAGCAGGATTTTCTTGCCGCACCGCGCCAAAAAAGCCATTCTCTACCGTCATGAGTCCGTGACTGATTTGGGCGCCATCGTGGCTGAATTTGCCGCGGCAGGTCCTATATGAGGGTTGAGGCGTCCTTGCGAGGATGCCGTACGGGGCGGACTCCATAGATTCTGGCGAAAGGCATTTTGATGCGGCATTCCCTTTTCCTTCGGCTTTTCTCCGGCGTGGCGCTTGCGGCCAGCATAGCGTTCACCGGTCCTCTGGCGGCATACGCGGAGGAAAAGCCCGCAGCCGCGGCCGCAGAGGAAACGCCGTTCGACCCCTTGAGCGTCAATACGTTCTCCGGCGCCTTCCTTGCCGCCCGCACGGCCGACTATGACAAGGAATACGAAACCGCCGTCGCGCTCTACAAGATCGCCCTGCAGTTCGACCCCACCAACAAGGACGTCAAGCAGCGCCTGATGGTGACGCAGCTGATGAACGGCGAGTTCGAAGAGGGCGTCAAGCTGGCCGACGCGCTGCGCAACGACCCGGCCGTCGAGCGCATCACCGCCGTGGTGCGCGGCATGGAGGCGATCCGCAAGCGCGAATACAAGAGCGCCGAAAAGATCCTCGTCTACAAGGGACCGAACGACCTCGACCGCATGATGAACGACCTCCTGCTCGCCTGGGCCAAGTTCGGCGACGGCAAGTCGAAGGAAGCGATCAAGCTGATCGGCGGCATGGAGGGACCGGACTGGCTGGCCATCTTCAAGAACTACCATGCCGGGGCGCTGGCCGCCGCGGCCGGCGACAAGGCGACGGCGCGTGCGCGCCTCAACGACGCCATTCTCGACCGCAACGGCGCCAGCGCCGCGCCGGACACCTTCATCCGCGCCGTGATGGCGCTTGCCCGTCTCGAGGCTCATGAGGGCAACAAGCAGAAGGCGCTCGATGCCATCTCGGTCGGCG
Organism: Shinella sp. JR1-6; assembly: GCF_004284735.1. Classification (NCBI taxonomy): domain Bacteria; kingdom Pseudomonadati; phylum Pseudomonadota; class Alphaproteobacteria; order Hyphomicrobiales; family Rhizobiaceae; genus Shinella; species Shinella sp. JR1-6. The sequence goes on from NZ_SHMI01000031.1 coordinate 37,030, forward strand.
ACAACTTCATCACCAGCTATGCGCCGCTGAAGGCGCTGCGCCAGAGCATCGAAGCCGGCGAAAAGCAGGAACAGCAGGTCCGCAACGCTGCACAGGGCGCTGCCGCCGTGCTCTTCTCCATCGGCGGCGCGCTCAACCGCGACGGCGCGGAAGACATCGTCTCGCTCTATCTTCAGGCCGCCCGCGCGCTCGACCCCGACAGCGACGACATGCTGGTGCTGCTCGGCGGGCTGGCCGAGAACCAGAAGAAGCCGGAGCGGGCGATCGAGTATTACCGCGCCGTGCCGGAAAAATCGCCGATGCGGCGCATTTCCGAGCTGCAGCTCGGCCTCAACCTCGCCGATACCGGCAAGGTTCCCGAGGCGAAGAAGCACCTTCAGGCACTGATCGAGGCCGATCCGTCGGACCTTCGTTCCTACCTCGCGCTCGGCAGCGTGCTGTCGGATGCCAAGGACTACAAGGACATGGCCGCGCTTTACGATCGCGCTGTCACCGCCATCGGCCCCGTTCCGACGCGCAACCACTGGAGCATCTTCTTCCAGCGCGGCATCGCCTATGAGCGCCTGAAGGAATGGGAGAAGGCCGAGCCGAGCTTCCGCAAGGCGCTGGAGCTGAACCCGGAGCAGCCGCAGGTGCTGAACTATCTCGGCTATTCCTGGGTCGACATGAACATGAACCTCGACGAAGGCCTGGACATGATCCGACGGGCCGTCAGCATCAAGCCGGATGACGGCTATATCGTCGATTCGCTCGGTTGGGCCTACTACCGCCTCGACCGCTTCTCCGACGCCGTGGCGGAGCTGGAGCGGGCGGCGGAACTGAAGGCCGGCGATCCGACGATCAACGACCATCTGGGTGACGCCTACTGGCGCGTCGGCCGCAAGCTGGAAGCCACCTTCCAGTGGAACCGCGCACTCGGCCTGAAGCCGGAAGAGGCGGAAATCCCGAAGATCAAGCTGAAGATCGAGAACGGCCTGCCGGAGCTGAAGAAGACCGAGCCGGCCTCCGCCGAAGCCAAGGACGAAAAGCCGGTGCAGAACCCCTCGCCCGAGGGCACGGCGGCCGACCGCAAGTCCTGACGCCCTATGGCTGACGCCGACGCCTTGTCGGGGTTTGCGGTGGTCGAGCCGGCCCCGGCCAAGATCAACCTCGCGCTTGCCGTCACCGGCCGGCGCGAGGATGGCTACCACCTCCTCGACAGTCTCGTGACCTTCACCGCCTTCGGCGACCGCATCGGCCTTGCGCCTGCCGCCGAGGACCGCTTCACCCTGTCCGGCCGTTTTGGCGAAGCGCTTTCGGCCGACGCCGACAACCTCGTGACCCGCGCCCGCGACCGGCTGCGTGCAGCGCTCGCCCCGATAGGCCAGGCGACCCCGCCCGTGCACATTCATCTCGAGAAGAACCTGCCCATCGCGTCGGGCATCGGCGGCGGCTCGGCGGACGCGGCCGCGACGCTGCGCGGCCTCCTCTCGCTGTGGCGGGCGGTTCTGCCTGGCGACACGCTGGAGGCGCTTGCCCTCGGCCTTGGCGCCGACGTGCCGATGTGCCTTGCCAACCGTCCGCTGCTCGCGCGCGGCATCGGCGAGGCAATCACCCCCGTCGCCCTGCCGGCCCTTCCCATGGTGCTGGCCAATCCGCTCGTCGGCGTTTCGACGCCTGCCGTCTTCAAGGCACTCGCCTCGCGGAACAACCCGCCGCTTGCCCTTGCGGGCGCCGCTGGCTGGGCGGAGGCGCTTGCGGGCCTGCGCAATGACCTGGAGCCCCCTGCCCGCACGCTCTGCCCGGAGATCGTCGCGCTCTCCGAAAGCCTTGCGACAACAGGTCCCGGCCTGGTGCGCATGTCCGGTTCCGGCGCGACCTGCTTTGCGCTATACGATACGGACACGGCCGCAAGAGGCGCGGCAGCGGCACTCGCGCGTCGGCATCCGCACTGGTTTTTCACCGCCACGCGCACGCTTGAAGCGAAAGGCAAAGGAGCCGACGATGGCGCATGTTGACGAGACGAGACCCTTCATTCCCGTCGGCATCGCCGTGCTCACCGTCTCCGACACGCGCACGCTCGACACGGACCGTTCCGGCGACACGCTGGTCGCACGCATCACCGAGGCCGGGCACCGCCTTGCCGACCGCGCCATCGTGACGGACGACGTGGCCGCGATCCGCGCCAAGGTGGAAGCCTGGACGCGCGACGACGCGGTGGATGTGGTCATCACCACGGGCGGCACGGGCTTTACCGGCCGCGACGTGACGCCGGAGGCACTGGAACCGTTGTTCGAAAAGCGCATGGACGGATTTTCAGAAGTCTTCCACCGCATCTCCTACGACAAGATCGGCACCTCGACGATCCAGTCGCGCGCGACCGGCGGCGTTCTCAACGCCACCTTCATCTTCGCGCTGCCGGGCTCGCCAGGCGCCTGCAAGGACGCCTGGGACGGCATCCTGAAGGCGCAGCTCGACTATCGCCACATGCCCTGCAACTTCGTGGAAATCATGCCGCGGCTCGACGAGCACCTGAAGCGCACGCCCGGCTGACCTGTTCCCCGGGGGACTGCGCGCCTCCCGCCGCACCCCTATGACTTTCCCGGCATCACGGAGCTGAGGAGAGACAAATGGCACGCACGATCACCGGAACCAACGGCGCAGACCGCATCGTCCAGGGCGGCAACATCAACAACACCGAACTGACGATCTTCGCCCGCGGCGGCGCGGACACCATCATCCTCAACCGCACCGACGATTTCGGCGGCCGCAACCAGGTCGATGCCGGCAAGGGCAACGACAGCGTCGTCAACATGAAGGAAGACGGCAACGTCATCCTGCTCGGCGCCGGCAACGACACCTATGTGGGCACCGGCTTCGGCTCCTTCGTCAACGAGCGTGCCGATATCGTCAAGGGCGGCTCCGGCAACGACAAGATCGTCGTCAGCACCTTCAAGAGCAGCTATTTCGGCGAGAGCGGCAAGGACAGTTTCTTCTCCGTCGGCCAGCAGAACACCTTCCACGGCGGCTCGGGCACCGATTCGATCAGCTACATCGCGCGCGACGACGACACCGTGCTCGGCGGTTCCGGCGTCGCCATCGATCTCGGCGCAGGCCTGGCGCAGACCGGCGCCAATCGCTTCGAACGCCTCATCAGCATCGAGAATGCCGCCGGCACGGGCGTCGCGGACGCCATCGCCGGCTCCAGCGTCGGAAACGTCCTGAGGGGGCTTGGTGGCGACGACGAGATTGCCGGGCGCGGCGGCAACGACGTGCTCGTCGGCGGCCGAGGCCGGGACCTGCTGCAAGGCGACAGCGGTGCCGACCGGTTCGACTTCAACGGCGTGCTCGATACGGCGTCCGGCGCGCGACGCGACGTCATCCTCGATTTCAACAGCGGCGAAGGCGACCGCATCGACCTGCGCGACATCGATGCCGATGCCGGCCGCGGCGGCAACCAGGCCTTCGATTTCATCGGGGGGAACAGCTTTTCCGGAACGGCCGGAGAGCTGCGCTTTTCCGGCGGGATCGTTGCCGGCGACACCAATGGCGACGGCGCGGCCGATTTCGAAATCGAGCTTTCCGGCGTCGGCAGCGTCTTCCGCAGTGATTTCCTGCTCTGAGAAAGGCACGGCACGGCCGCCGTCAGCCGGGGTTGCTCAACCGATCTCCGCCCGCATGGCCTTTGCGACCCAGGCCGGCACCAGTTCCACGGCGAGGCGGCGAACGCCGGCGCCCGTGGCGATGTCGGCGAGCGTCATGCCGGTGCGCACGGCGGCCGAGGCCTGGCGCTTGCTGACGAGATACCCCTGCTCCAGCGGCGCGCGGCGGCGCGCAAGGCGCTGGAAGAACGGCCGGCGATGGCTGCGCGAGCCCAGGAACTGCGCCGGATTGCGGTTGACCGCCACATGGTCGACGACGGCGTCCACCCAGCCCGACATCGGCCGGGCACCCGGCTCCAGCAGCAGCAGCCAGTCGCCACGGGCGGAGCCCACCACGTCCTTCATGTCCCAGCTTGTCAGGAAGCGGCAACCCGCGGCGTCCGCCACCTCAGAGGAACCGTCGCGCGAGCCGTGATCGAGCACGATCACGTCGCGAACGACCCCCTCGACGGCGCCGGAAACCAGCGCCGACAGCGTCTGCGCAAGCTCGGCCTCATTGTCCCGGCATTCCATGATGATGGTCAGCATGTCCTCCCATACCGCATTGCAGCATCGATTTCCACCGCAGGCTTCCGTGATGTTTCCTGCATGGTTAGGCAGCATGGTTAGCGGCACCCTGAAATTTGTTCTTGCATTGTTCTCGTTCGCGCGATAGGAATATAGTCATTGAATCGGGGCCTGTCCCCGGCGGAGACACCCATGAACGATCTGGCCAGCCTCAGGCAGGGCGCCCTTGCGCCCGGCCATGCGAAAGACGTTGCCGAAGCGCTGATGGCCGAGACGGGCATGCGCGTCGAGAGCGAGCGCCGGCGCGGCCGGGGTGCGGGTCTCAATTTCACCGGCCGCTTCGAGCCGATGACGCGGGAGACCTTCGACGACGGCTGGCAGACGCTGGAGGAGCTGCCGCCCTTCCGCACCGAGGTGCAGGTGGAGAAGCCACGCACCATCATCACACGCAACGAATCGCCCGACATCCCCTTCGACCGGTCGATCAACCCCTATCGCGGCTGCGAACACGGCTGCATCTACTGCTTCGCACGGCCGACCCATGCCTTCATGGGTCTGTCCGCCGGCCTCGATTTCGAGGCGCGGCTGTTTGCCAAGCCGGATGCGCCGAAGCTGCTGGAACGGGAGCTTTCCAAGCCCGGCTATAAGCCGCGCGTCATCGCGATCGGCACCAACACCGATCCGTACCAGCCGATCGAGAAGGAATGGCGCATCATGCGGCAGATCCTCGAAGTGCTGGATGCCGCCAATCATCCGGTCTCGATCGTCACCAAGTCGGCGCTCGTGCTGCGCGACATCGACATCCTCTCGCGCATGGCGGCACGCGGCCTTGCCTGGGTCGGGCTATCCGTCACCACGCTCGACCGCAAGCTCGCCCGCACCATGGAGCCGCGCGCCGCAACGCCGCCGCGCCGGCTGGAGGCCATCCGCACGCTTTCGGAGGCCGGTATTCCCGTCGCCATCATGATGGCGCCGATCATTCCCGGCCTCAACGACCATGAGATCGAGCGGGTGCTCGATTCGGGCAAGGCCGCCGGGGCGCTGGAGGCGAGCTATGTGCTGCTCCGCCTGCCGCTGGAGGTGAGCCCCCTCTTCCGCGACTGGCTGCTGCGCCACTACCCGGACCGCTACCGCCATGTCATGTCGCTGGTGCGCTCCATGCGCGGCGGCAAGGACTACGACGCCGAGTTCGGCAAGCGCATGAAGGGCGCCGGTCCCTATGCCTGGCAGATCGCCCGCCGTTTCGAAATGGCGGCCAAGCGGCTGGAGTTGACCCGCACCCGCCGCAGCCTTGCCTGCGACCAGTTCGTGCCGCCCTCGGGCAGCGGCGTGCAGCTCTCGCTGCTGTGAGGCAGAAAGTTTTCCGCCCGCGTTCCCCAAAGCGTTTGGCAGGGCAAATCGCGCCGCCCTCCCGAAGGGACTGACAGCGCGGGGAGATCCGGTTCGGCCCGAGGCGGACGGACTGCAAAACGAAATCCCGCCGGGCGTCCGCGCCCGGCCTCTTCTTCCGGTCTGCCTTTCCCCGGGGCACACCGGCGCTCCTCCGGCGTCCGCCTCCTGCCGGAGGACTTGCAGGGAATCGGATGGATGTGCGAGGTTCGCCGCATGTCCCGTACCGCATCCTCCGATTCCCGCCTTCTTTTCGACCTGCCCGAAGGGCCGGATTTCCAGATGGAAATCGCCGCCCGCAAGCGCGGGATCTGGCCGGTGGCCGGCACGGACGAGGCCGGCCGCGGGCCTTTGGCAGGCCCCGTCGTCGCCGCTGCCGTGGTGCTCGACCCGGACAACATTCCCGCTGGGCTCAACGATTCCAAGCAGCTCAATGCCGCAAGGCGCGAGGCGCTCTTCACGCTGATCCTGCAGTCAGCCTTCGTCTCCGTCGCCTCCAGCTCATCGCGCCACATCGATACCAGCGACATCCGCAAGGCGAGCCTCGACGCCATGCGCCGCGCCGTGGCCGGCCTGGAGGTTGTGCCGAAACTCGTGCTTGCCGATGGCCGCGACGTGCCGCCGGGCCTTGCCTGCGAGGGCCGCGCCGTCGTCAAGGGCGATGCCCGCTCGCTCTCCATCGCCGCCGCCTCCATCATCGCCAAGGTGATGCGCGACCGCATGATGGCACGCGCCGAGGACACCTATCCCGGCTACGGCTTTGCCATCCATGCCGGCTATGCCACCGAGGTGCACCGCAAGGCCATCACCGCGATCGGCCCCTGCCGGCTGCACCGCATGAGCTTCCGCCCGCTCCGCCAGGACTGAACCCGGCGAAGACCGGCCGCTCCTGCCGGCATGAAGGGCCATTGCAAATCAAATAAGTCTATGCTTATCTCATTCTCATGATCGAGAACGAGATATTCAAGGCCCTTGCCGATCCTACGCGCCGCACGATCTTCGAGAAGCTGGCGGACGGCGCCATGAATGCCAGCGCCCTGCGCGAGGGCATGGAGATCAGCCAACCCGCCATGTCCCAGCATCTGGCGGCGCTGCGCAATGCAGGGCTGGTGCGCGAGGAACGGCAGGGGCGTTTCATCAACTACGAGGTCGATCCGGACGGGCTTGCGCTCATCGCCGGATGGCTCGCGAGGTACCGGGCCTACTGGCCGGCACGGATCGACGCCCTCAAGGATTTGCTGAAGGACATGGACCAATGAGCGACAGGCAGGCCGGGCAGGCAACGGATCTCGTGCTCGAATACGACCTCGACGCACCGACCGAAAAAGTGTGGCGGGCGATCAGCATTCCGGCCTTCCGCGAGCGGTGGCTGCCCGACGGCGCGCTTGCCGATGCCGAGCCGATCCTGGCGGCGCCCGGCGAGGAAATCCGCTTCAGGATGCGGGACCGGGAACCGCCCCATCTCGAAAGCGTCGTGGCGTTCCAGCTGCGCCCGAATGAACAGGGCGGCACCACGCTCCGGATCGTCCACGGCCTTGCGGACGCGCGCGCCGCGCCGCGCCCCCTCCACGACAATGGCAACGACAACGGGCGCACGCTGATGCGCGCCGCCTGACCTACCCCCTCCCCGAAACAATCCGGAAGACAGGAGTTCGCCCATGCGCGAAACGATGCAACTCGTCCCTATGGTCGTCGAACAGTCCAGCCGGGGAGAACGCTCCTTCGACATCTATTCCCGCCTTCTGCGCGAGCGGATCATCTTCCTCAACGGCGAGGTGAACGACACCGTGTCCGCACTCGTCTGTGCACAGTTGCTGTTCCTAGAGGCCGAGAACCCGCAGAAACCGATCCAGCTCTACATCAATTCGCCCGGCGGCATGGTGACCAGCGGCTTTGCGATGTACGACACCATGCGCTACATCCGCGCGCCCGTTCACACGCTCTGCATGGGCACGGCCCGCTCGATGGGCTCGTTCCTGCTGATGGCCGGCACCCCCGGCATGCGGGCCGCCCTGCCCAATGCCAGCATCCTCGTCCACCAGCCCTCCGGCGGCTTCCAGGGTCAGGCTTCCGACATGCTCATCCATGCCGAGGAGATCCTGAAGACCAAGCAGCGCATGACGCGGCTTTATGCCCGCCATTGCGGGCGCAGCTACGAGGAATTCGAACAGGCCATGGATCGCGACCGGTTCATGACGGCCGAGGAGGCGCTGGACTGGGGCCTGATCGATCGCATCCTCACCGAGCGTGACGTTCTCGAGATACAGCACGCCGGTCCGTAGGCGGCGCTTCGGCGATCGATCGGCGCCACCCGTCTCACGACGACATGGCCCGTTTTGCCATCCACTCCGCCATGATCTGACGGCTGTCCACGGCAAACGTCGCCTCGAGCAGCGTGGACCTGACGATGCGTTCGGCCCGGAAATGCCGGAAGTCTCCGCGCAATTCGCACCAGGCCGCAATCAGCGTGACATCGACATAATAGACCGTGGCGATCGGCCAGATCGTCCGCTGCGTGCGGCGATCCTGTTCGTCGCGATAGGTGATGCGGATCTTCCGGCAGGCACGAATGGCGTTGCGCACGTCGAGCAGAGCGATGCCCTCGGGGCGCACGGTGTCGCCTTCGGAGACCAGAAAGCGCGGGGCCTGCAACTGCGCACAGAGTTCCGCCGGAATGGCGTGCTGGAGCTTGCTCAGCACGCTTTCCGCCGCATCCTGCAACTTGGGATCCCGAATGCGGTGGACGAGGTGCGCGCCGATGGAGATGGCCTCCACCTCCTCCATCGTGAACATCAGCGGTGGCAGGTCGAACCCCTTGCGCAGCACATAACCGAGCCCCGGCGCGCCCTCGATCGGCACGCGCCAGGCCTGAAGGGTGGCTATGTCGCGATAGATGGTGCGGGCCGTCACCTCCAGCCGCTCCGCCAGCGCCGCCGCCGTCATCGGCTTGGCGCGGCCGCGCAGCGTCTGGATGATGTCGAACAGGCGATCGGCGCGGCGCATGCGAAACTCCCGAACACCACTGACAAAACGCTGTCAGCAGCATGGGCCTATAGACATCCCGAGACAAGGGAGGGCGCTATGCGCGACGAACAAAACACCTGGCTGGGCACGGTCCTGATCGTCGGATCGGCGGTGGCCTACAGCCTGTCGGGCTACTTTACCCGGCTGATCACATTCGACGTCTGGACGATCCTGTTCTGGCGCGGCCTTTTCGGCGGGCTCTTCATCGCCGCCTTCCTCGCCTGGCGCCATCGGCACGAGGGGTGGGCCGCCATCCGCGCCATGGGCCTGCCCGGCCTGTGGGTGACGATGCTCTCCACCCTTGCGACGATCTGCTTCATCAATGCCCTGCGCCTCGCGCCGGTCGCCGATGTCATGACGATCCATGCGGCGATCCCGTTCATGACCGCCATTCTCGCCCTGCTTGCCACCGGCGAGCGGGAGGACTGGACGACATGGGGCGCCAGCATCGTCGCGCTGATCGGCGTGGTCATCATCGTCGATCCGGGCGCCTCCGGCGGCCATCGCCTGGGTTATGTCTTCGCAACGGTGATGGCCCTCGCCTATGCGGCGATGATGGTGATCATCCGCCAGAACCGGCATGTCTCCATGCTGCCGGCCGCCGCGCTCTCGGCGTTTCTCTGCGCGGCCATCGCCCTACCCTTCTCCCGGCCGTTGCAGGTTCCCCTGGCGGACATGCCGGATCTCGTGCTCTTCGGCACCGTACAGTTCGGCCTTGGCCTTTTGCTGATGACAATCGGAACGCGGTTGATCTCGGCCACCCGCTCGGCCCTCATCGGCAGCATGGAAAATCCGCTCGCCCCGCTCTGGGTGTGGCTTGCCTTCGGGGAACGCCCGCTGCCGGCGACCTTCATCGGCGGCGGGCTGGTCATGGGGGCGGTGGTGCTGGATGTGCTGGCGAAGTCGCGGCGCCAGAGACGCGCCGTCATAGCGGCGCAATGATATCCGCCGGGGTCTTCAGGCAAAGAAAAAGGCCGGATCGCTCCGGCCTCTTTTTTGAAGTTGGTCGTCCGGCAACCTCAGTTGAGGCGGGTCTTGACTTCGCTGATGGCGTTGTCGAAGAGCGCCTTGCCGGTCGTGGCATCAGCCTTGGCGGCGATCACCTTTTCGGCAGCGGCGACGGCGAGGTCGACGGCGGCGGCGCGCACGGCATTGATCGCGTCGGCTTCGGCCTGGCGGATCTTCTGCTCGGACAGCGTCGTGCGACGGGCTACGTATTCCTCGGTCTTCTGCTTGGCGTCGGCCGTCAGGGCGCTTGCCTCGCGTTCAGCGGCGGCAACGATGCTTGCGGCTTCCGCCTCGGCATCCTTACGCTTGCGCTGGTATTCGGCGAGCAGGTGCTGGGCCTCCTCGCGAAGACGCTTGGCTTCCGCCAGCTCGTTCTGGATCTTCTCGGCGCGGGCGTCGAGACCCTTTGCCATCATGCCGGGAACCTTGAGGTAGGCGATGAGGGCAAGGAACAGAAGGAGGCCGACAAAGGCATAAAATGTTGCGTCGAATGCCATGATGTCCTCCTTATTCGCCCGCTGCCGTCTTCACGGCGGAAGCGATCTCGGCTTTGGTGGCCTTAGCACCGAGCAGCTGCTCGACGAGGGCTGCCGTGGTGTCCTCGGCGATCGAGCCGACATCGGCGAGGGCCTTGGCCTTGATCTCGGCGATACGGGTCTCGGCACCGGCAATCTTTTCCTGCAGCGAGGCTTCGATCTTGGCGCGCTCGGCGTCGGCCTTGGCCTTGGCTTCTTCGCGGGCGGTCGAGGCGATCGCGTTGCCCTTGGTGCGGGCGCTGGCAAGGTCCTGCTCGTAGGAAGCAATCGCGGCGTCGGCTTCCGCCTTCAGGCGCGAGGCCTCGTCGAGATCCTGCGCGATACGGTCATGACGCGTCTCGAGGATCGAGCCGATGCGCGGAATGACGACCTTCGACATGAGAAGGTAGAACAGACCAAAGGTAATCGCCAGCCACAGGAGCTGCGATGCGAACGTGGTCTGGTCGAAAGGCGGGAAAACGCCGGAACCGGCTTCTTCACCATGGGCAACACCCGTTTCGGTGTTGACTTCGCCTGCCGGCTGAGCCGCATGCGCATCCGCAGGGGTCTCATGCGACGTCGCAGGGGTTTCCACCTGGGCGATTTCGAAAGGGGCGGACTCGGCCGATGCCGGGGTCACGGACATGCTCACCTCCAGGGGGCACTCTCAGATCTTGTACGGAACGTACGATGGACCACGGCCCGAAGGCCATGGTCCAGTCCTCGGCCGATATCAGACGGCGAAGAGGAGGAGGAGAGCGATGAGCAGCGAGAAGATGCCCAGAGCTTCCGTAACGGCGAAGCCGAATACGAGACGGCCGAACTGGCTGTCAGCAGCAGACGGATTGCGAAGAGCGCCGGCCAGGTAGTTGCCGAAGATGTTGCCGAGGCCGAGAGCCGTGCCGGCGAGACCGAACGTGGCAAGACCTGCGCCGATGAACTTTGCTGCTTCCGCTTCCATGTTGAACTCCTTGAATGGGTTGTTGCGGCTTATGAGCGACGCCCGAAGGCGCCGACGACTGTTTCCTTAGTGACCACCCGGATGCACGGCATCGTTGAGGTACATGCATGTCAGAACTGCGAAGACGTAGGCCTGCAGGAACGACACGAGGAATTCGAGACCGGTCAGGGCGACGGTCATGAGAAGAGGCAGGATCGCACCGGCGACACCGACGGCGCCGAGCGCGCCGAGCGAGGTGACGAAGCCGGCGAAGACCTTCAGCGTGATGTGACCCGCCAGCATGTTGGCGAAGAGACGGATCGAGAGGCTGATCGGACGCGAGAGGAACGAGATAACCTCGATCGAGACGACCAGCGGCAGCAGCGCGCCGGGAACGCCCGACGGCACGAAGAGCTTCAGGAAGCCGAAGCCATGCTTGTAAAAGCCGTAAACCACCACGGTGCCGATGACCAGGATGGCAAGGGCGAAGGTGACGATGATCTGGCTGGTGACCGTGAAGAAGTAGGGAACCATGCCGAGCAGGTTCGCCGTCAGCACGAACATGAAAAGCGAGAAGACCAGCGGGAAGAACTTCATCCCGTGGCTGCCCGCCCCTTCGCGGAGCATCGAGGCGATGAACTCGTAGGACATTTCCGAGACGGACTGCATGCGGCTCGGAACGAGGCCGCGCTGACCGGTCGTGAAATAGAGGAAGCCCACAGCGGCCGCGACGGTGGCGACCATGAACAGCGAAGCGTTGGTGAACGAGAAATCGATACCGCCGATTTCGATCGGAACAATCTTGTTGACCAGGAACTGATGGGTCGGATCGTTTGCCACCGTGTATCTCTCTCGCTTGCCCGCCTTGCAGCGGAAGTCACCCGTGAATGGGACAACGCCGTCAGGCGCCGTCCTTCGTGTCTTTCTCGTCCCGTCCGCTGCCGGCCTTGCCGGGCTCTCGCCCCGCCAGCCTGTCGACCGGATGGGGCGCTGCCACCATGCCAGCCGCGCGCATGACGTTCAGAACGCCGGCACAGAAACCGAGGAGCAGGAGTACGATCATCCCCCACGGCCCTGTACCCGCAAAATGGTCCAAAAGATAGCCCAGAAGCGCCCCGACGATGACGGCAGCGACGAACTCGCTCGAGAGCTTCATGGCCACCGCATAGCCCTTGCGGCTCTCCGATGCCCGTGCCTCGGCGGCTGCTTCCGCCCCGTCATCCTTGCGCCGTTCCGCGAGTTCCGCGTCCAGGCGCTTCAGCCGGTCTTCCAGACTTGTCTTTTGATCGTCGGCCATGGCGCGTTCCTCATACCCTTCCGCGGGGCTTTCGCCCCATTGCGGACATATTGCAGGCTAGGATTCAAGCCATATCCGACCCCTTTCGAAGTCGGCCGCAACATAGTTTTAGGTGCCAGTATAGTCAAGGCATGGCGAAGCTTTGCGCAACAGCAAATATTTTGAGGAAAATCAATGGATTAGCCGGAATCGCACATCAGGTGTGACCGATCGCCCCGGGAATCGCGAAGGCTGTGGCACGGACTCACCACACGCCGCCCTCAGCTCCAGCCGCCGCCATAGGTGCGGTAGAAGATGTGCTTGCCGATCTTGGCCACCCGCTTCATCGTGCGGCCCCACGGCGGCTTCACATAGGTCGCGTGGTAGTGGGTGGAAGAGCCCACGTCATCAAACCAGATCTTTCCCGCGGTGACCGCCATGGCGATCTCCTTGGCGGTCTTCCAGTGCCAGGGCGAGAGGATCAGGTCGGGAATGCGGTCGCAGGCGAAGGAGAACTGGCAGCGGTTGTGCCAGTTTTCGTTCTGGTAGACGACGCCGCAGATCGTGTTCGGATAGGCAGGATTGCGCACGCGGTTGAGGATGACCTGCGCGACGGCGGCCTGGCCCTTCAGCTCCTCGCCGCGCGCCTCGAAATAGATGCCCTCGGCCAGGCATTTCTGCTCCTTGGCGGTGAAGACTTCCGCCGGCAGCGGGGTGGCGGCCCAGGCGTGGTCGTCCGGCGAGATATCGGGCACGAAGCGGCCGAGTTCCTTCTTCGGCTTGAGAATCGAATCGAAGGGCGATTCCCGGGCATAATCCGGCTCGACGCGGGCATAGGCAGTCGCGAGAACGTCGGCCTTGTCGTTGGTGACGAGGCTCGCGATCATCGGCGAGACGCCGGGGTCCTTGCGCACGGGCTCCTTTTTATAGAAGGCGGTGGCGATCTCGATTTCCTTGCCCTTGATCCTGGGCTTGTCGAACGCCATGCGCTGGCCGCTGTCAAAGGCCGGGGACAACAGGAAACTGGTGCGCTCGAGGATGGAGCCGGCGGCGAACCCCTTCGGCGGCAGGACAGGCAGGACGGCGATGATGCGGCCCTTCTTGTCGCGGCGGTTGACGCGATCCTCGTCGGGAATGCCGCCCGCACCCTTGTGCTCGCTGCGCAGCGCCGCCGTCACGCCGCCCGGAAGCTCGACGCCGGCACCGCTTTCGACACCGCCCGTCGTCATGGCATCGGCAAAGTCGATCTCGATCTCATGGACGGAACCGGCGGGCGAACGGGTGAGCACCATGGTCTGGTTGCCGCCCTTGCGGTTGAGGCCGGCGAGATAGGTGGCAAGGTCCGTATGGGCGATGGGCGTCGGAAAGGTGGCGACGAGGCCGAGGCCGACGGCCAGGGGAATTTTCCATTCCCGCTTCAGATAGGCGAGGAAACGGCCTGCCCCTGCATGACGAATGCTACGCTTACGCAACTTTTTACTCCGCACGCATGCGCAGGCGCGCCGCCCCTGTCTGTGGCGTGTCTCCTGCCCGAAACTGACTGTATGGGAGCCCTGCCGCGCCGAAGCACGGGCCCGAAGCGGCTCGTTGTCAGGGTAAAATGAAGCATTAACCTTGCTGCTTATGCGCTTTGTACGCATTAGCGCCGGATTAACACCTCATCACTAACCCTGTCTGCATTAACCATATGAGCCGCGTGGTTAATGCAGGTTTAATGGAAGACTACGAAATGAAGTTTGCTGACGGTACTGTCGCCTACTCTTATATACGCATCAGTTCTAGCAAGCAGGCGTTAGGCGATGGCCCGGGACGTCAGATCGCGTTGTCTGAAGCGTATGCTGCACGGCACGACCTAAAACTTGACGAGACGCTTGAGGACATAGGCCGATCAGGCTGGAGCGGAGCCAACGTATATAAGGGAGCGTTGGGCCGCTTTCTCGACATGGTATCATCCGGACAGGTTTCTCGCGGTTCGGTCCTGCTGGTCGAATCTCTCGACCGCCTGTCTCGTCAGCATCCGATAGACGCACAGGTCATATTGACCTCAATTCTCACAAGCGGCGTGAACGTGGTCACGCTCGATGACAACAATGTGTATTCGGCCGAAAGCCTTCGCGAAGACTGGACCGAGTTGGTCCGCATCATCTCAATTCAGGCTCGTGCCCACGGAGAAAGTCAACGCAAGTCGAACCTCTCGAAATCGGCCGTTCAAAAACGCCGCGCTCTTGCCCTAGAAGGAAAGGCCAAATTCACGACGAACATTCCCGCGTGGATCAGCCAACACAAGGATAGGGACGGCGTAACCCAATATGAGCTAAACGAACATGCCGACACGATCCGTAAAATCTTCTCCTTGGCGAAAGACGGTTGAGGTCAGATGACGATCACCAAGGAACTCAATCGGCTCAAGTTGCCGACGTATCGCGAGAAAAGCACTGGCTGGCACCAAACCGGCGTTGGCCGCATTCTCGACAACCACGCCGCTTATACCAACGAGCGCTGACGGCGACTCGTGGAGGGTTCCCAAATCATCGAATTTCTGACTCCCTGTGCCGAACGGAGGTTCGGCATGACGAGAGCAATATCGTTGCGGATGGACTATGACGGCTCGACGTTGAGACGGCTTGCGAAGAAAGCCAGGGACGCCGCGCAAGTTCGCCGGCTTCTGGCTCTGGCTTCGATCTATGACGGCGGGTCCAGGCAGTATGCATCCGAGATCGGCGGCGTGACGGTACAGATCGTTCGTGACTGGGTCGTGCGCTTCAATGAGCGCGGTCC
>NZ_SHMI01000032.1:0-49169 GCF_004284735.1 Shinella sp. JR1-6
TCCCGTCAGTGATCATCGCAGAGGCGATGTAATTTGTTTTCTCGATAATGCGGCAATTTCTTCGGAAGTCAATGGATGGGGCGCAATTTGCGCATCTTCGTGTAATCTGTTTTCTCGCAATGCAGCAAAGTGAGAAATTTTCATGATACCTGTATCGGCGGGAGCTGCGACGACAGTGGCGATCGGGTTGAATCCCGTATCGATTTCAACTTGTTCCGCCTTGAGACGTATATTCCGGAATGGCTGGAAGCGCAGGAAAATCAGCGGCATCATGAAAATGTGGTGGCATCTGATGGGTCTGATTTTCATCGATGGTGGGCCTTCATTCCGCACCTCACGCCGATTTGAAGGCAGTGCGTAAAAATTTTTCTGAAAAACGGGCCCTGTTCTCCTGAAAATTCATGTCCTGACGTTTGGTCGAACCGGCACCGTCATGAAAATTCGCGGCACTTCCGGTAATCATCTCCCAGAATGCCTGGATATCCGGGCAGTCTAGGGCGTCTCTGCAAGGCGGATGGGAAAGCACCCCGGAATGATCCGGTGAATTTCATGCGGTGGCCACCAAGCCCATTGATGCAGGCCGACACTGTGTTATGACTGGGCGAACAAGAAATTTGTTTTCATTTGCGCGCCGAACCGACGCGCCGTGCAGGGGGAGGCCGCAGCCTATGGACCTTTTTCACGCCTTGTCGGATGAGGATGGCCGGTTGTCCGGGCTCGACCGGAAGCTGGCGCAACTCGCGCTCGACGATGTCGATTTCGTCGTCAACTCGTCGATCGGCGAGCTGGCCGACCGGGCCGGGGTGTCGCCGCCGACGGTTACGCGTTTCTGCCGTCGACTCGGTTGCAAGGGCTATCCGGATTTCAAGGTGCAGCTCGCCAGATTGACCTATGTGGGCCTGCGCTATGTCAAGCCGGAGGTGCCGACCGAAACGCCGGAGGAAGTGGCCGAGGACATCATCGCCAAGGCACAGAACGCCCTGTTCCAGCTGCATCGCCAACTGGATTTTGCGGCGCTCGACACCGCCGCCCGCCTGCTGCGCGGTGCCGATTTCATCCAGGCCTTTGGGGCGAGCGGCAATTCGGCGATGATCGTCAACGAGCTGCACAATCGGCTCTTCCGGCTGGGCTGCCGCATCAATGCTTCGAACGACCACAACATGAACGCGATGATCTCCGCGGCGGCCCTGCCGGGCACGGTGGTGTTCGGCTCCTCCTTCACCGGCCGCGATTCGGCGCTCGTCCACTGCCTCGAACTGCTGCGCCGGCGCGGCATTCCCACCATCGTTGTCACGCAGAGCGGCTCGCCCGTCGCGGCGGCGGCGGATGTGGTGATTGCCGTCGAAATGCCGGAGGGAAAGAATATCTTCCGACCCACCTCCACGCGCTATGCCTATCTCGCGGTCATCGACATGCTGGCCAACCTCGTGGCCTACACTGACAGGACCAAGGCGATGAAGACGCTGCGCAGCATCAAGGAGGAACTGGTCAGCCGGCGCGACGGCGACGACCGCCAGCTCCTCGGCGACTGATCGGGCCAAACCCTCTTTCAGCGCGCGGGTTTCGGCGCTCCGGTGGAAAGCACCTCGACGCGCTGCGTGCCGACCGTACCATCGGCCTCGACGACGGCCTGCCAGCGGCGGTTGCCACAGCGCACCGAAAGCCGCCAGCGCCCGGCATCCGCGCCTTCGCCGCGCTCGACGCGCGAGGCGACGAGGCCGCGGCGCATGTAATCGCGCAGCGTCTGCGTCGGCCAGCCGAAGCGCGCGGCGAGCATGTCGGCCGGCAGGAGGAACTCTCCTGCTTCGCCCCGGCTGAGGACGAGGGGGGTGGCATCGGCTGCACTCATGAAATTGCTTCTCGCGAAATCGGCGCGATCGCCATGGAATCCTCGCCGCGGCTGAACGCGATGGCAAGGCGGAAGGAATGCGCGATGCGCAGTGCCCGGTCAAGGAAGAGGTCGGCGACTTCAGGCGGGCAGAGCCGTTCGACGGTCATGCGGAACAGCGTGAGCCAACGGTGGAAGTGCTGCTCCCGGAGTTCGGGAATGGCAAGGTGCGGCGGCAGGGCGCGGCCCTCGTAGCGGCCGGTGCGCAGCAGCGTCGCAGACCAGAAGTCGCACATCTTGGCAAGATGCACCGGCCAGTCCTCCGGCGGGATCGCGCCGTTGAAGACCGGGCCGAGCAGCGCATCCGCGCGGATCTCGTCATAGAAACCGTGTACCACGGCATGGATCATCGCTTCGTCGAGCACTTCCGGCAACGGCTTGCCGTCGATGACGATGGTGCGGGCAGGGGCGGGGCGGCCTCTCATCGGATCGCCCTGTAGCTGTGCCAGGTGCCATGGCCGAGCAGCGGGAAGATGACGATGAGGCCGAGGAACCCCGTCGCGATGGCGACAACGGTGAGTGCCAGCACGATGGCGCCCCAGGCAAGCATGACCGGGAGGTTGCGGAAGGTCAGCGAAATGCTCGTGCCCATCGCGGTGAAGGCATCCGTTTTCTCCGCCAGCAGCATGGGAATGGCAAAGGTGCTGATGGCAAAGGAGAAGGCGGCAAAAAGCCCGCCGACCGCCGTGCCGACGACGAGCATGCCGAGCCCTTCCGGGGTGGAAAGCAGCATGGCGACGATATGGTCGAGGCCGGGAAAGGGCCGGAGCCCGACGAAGAGCGCGTAGATGATGACGGCGGCACGCATCCAGACCAGCATCAGTAGGCAGAGAATCGCGCCCGTGTACCAGACCTGCGCGCCGGATTCCGTTTTCACGAAGATCATGCGCGACAGGCTTGGCGGGATGCCCTCCTCGAGGTCCCGGCTCTTGCGATAGAGGCCGATCGCCACCAGCGGGCCGACCACCATGAAGCCGGCAAGCGCGGGGAAGAGGATATAGTCGAGCTCCAGGCGGAAGAGGCCCCAGACCACCGCCAGCGACAGGAGGAAGACGGCGAAGCCGTAGGCGAGGCTCGGCAGCGGGTTGCGCCAGAGGTCGCGCCAGCCGGCGGTGAGCCAGCCGAGCGCCGCGGCGGCCGGCAGGTGGCGGCGGCGCTGTTCGGCGAGCGGCACGGGCGCGCTACCGGTCTTGTCGGTCGTTCCCATGGTATCCTTCCTCTCCTAGCAGGACGGCCGCGCGGCGCGGTACGCGCCGTCCTGGCCCTCCGTCTTCAGGTGTTGCACGCAATCGGGCTGGGATGTCAGCGCGACATAGACGAGATGCGCATTGGCGCCCGCGAAGACGGCAAGGCCGGCTGCGACGACGATGAACGCGGCGAGCCGCCCGGTGATGCGCCCGGGCCGGCGCGTTTCGCTTGCCGCGCCGCTCATCGTGCGCCCTCCGTCAGCGTGCCGACATAGAGCGCCAGCAGCTTGATATCGACCGGCGAAAGGCGGCCTTCCCAATGGGGCATATGGCCCTGCCGGCCGGAATAGACCGAGGAATAGACGGTCTGCGCGCTGCTGCCGTAGATCCACGTTGCATCGGTAAGGTCGGGCGCGCCGGCTTCCGTGCTGCCGCGACCGTCTTCACCGTGGCAGGCGACGCAGTTGGCGGTGAACACTTCCTTGCCGGCCTCGGCTGCAGCCGCGTCGGCCTCGCTCATCGGCAGGGCCGAGAGCGAGCGCACATAGGCGGCGACGGCTCGCACCTGCTTGTCGTCGAGAATGCCGTCGCGGCCGAAGGCCATCATCTGCGAGACGCGCGTCTCCTCGTTGGTGGAGTTGATACCGATGCGGATCGTCTCGGCGATGGTCTCCGGCTCACCGCCCCAAAGCCAGGCCTTCGCCGCAAGGTTGGGGAAGCCCGGCCCGCCGGTGCCGCGCGTGCCGTGGCAGGCGGCACAGTTGTCGATGAACAGCGTGCGGCCGGTCTCGCGCACATGCTGCATCAGCGTGTCGTCCGCGGCGATCTCCGCGAGGCTCGCTTCGGCGATGCGGCCGGTCCAGGCCGCACGGGCCGCGGCGGCATCCTCGACCTGCTGCGTCACGACGGTGCGCTGGTCGATGCCGAGCAGGCCCTTCGTATAGGAGACGCCGAGCGGCCAGGCCGGCATCAGGATCCAGTAGACGATGGCAAACAGCGTGGTGACGGTGAGGAAGAACAGGACGACGCGCGGGATCGGCGTGTCCAGCTCTTCGATGCCGTTCCACTCGTGCCCGGTGGTGACCCGTCCGGTTGTGGGATCGTGTCTTTCGGTTGCCATGTCCTAGTCCCCCGGCCGGTCGTCTTTGTCGAGAATGCTCGTCTTGGCGCGATCGAAGCGCTGCCGGTTGCCCGGCCAGAGCGCATAGATCACGACGCCCGCGGCAAGCAGGATCAGGTAGAACAGGCCCCAGCTCTTGGCGAAGGCGACGACGCTGTTGTGATCGATGTCCATCGCCTCACTCCGCCGTTGCCGTCTGCTGCTGCGCCGCCTTCGTCAGCTGGCCGACGATCTGGAGATAGGCGACCAGCGCGTCCATCTCGGTCAGAAGGCCGGGATTGCCGTCGAAGGCGCGCACATTGGTCGCCTCGCCGTAGCGCTCGCTGACGCCGGAAGCGCCGGCATCATCGGGGTTGGCCTGTGCACGGGCGTCGGCGGTGGCGCTATCGATCATCGCATCCGTATAGGGCACGCCGACGGCGCGCTGGGCGGCAAGATGTTCGCCGAGATCGTCGATCCTCAGCGCATTGCGCTTCAGCCAGCCGTAACGCGGCATGACAGATTCGGGCACCACATCGCGCGGATTGACGAGATGGGCGACATGCCAGGCGTCGGAATACTTGCCGCCGAGGCGGGCGAGGTCCGGCCCGGTGCGCTTGGAGCCCCAGAGCATCGGGTGATCGTACTTCGATTCAACGGCCAGCGAATAGGGGCCGTAGCGCTCCACCTCGTCGCGCAGCGTGCGGATCATCTGCGAGTGGCAGGCATAACAGCCCTCGCGGATGTAGAGATTGCGGCCGGCAAGCTCCAGCGGCGTGTAGAGCCGCATGTCGGGCGCCTCCTCCACCGTTTCGCCGATGGTGAAGAGCGGGGCGATCTCGACGAGGCCGCCGATGGAGGCGACGCCGACGATGGCCAGAACGAAGCCGATGGCATTGCGCTCGAGCTTGCGGTGGAAGAATTCCTTCATCGTCATTCTCCTGCCTGGGCTGTGCCGGCCTTGCCGTAGAGGGGAACGTCGCCGGCCGGCTCTGTGGCGCGCGCCTGTCGCGCCATGCGGATCGTCATCCAGACATTGAACGAGCAGACGACGGCGCCGGAGAGGAACAGCAAGCCCCCGAACGCGCGGGCGATGTAATAGGGATGCATGGCGACGAGGCTGTCGATGAAGGAATAGGCGAGCGTGCCGCTGTCGTTGTAGGTGCGCCACATCAGGCCCTGGATGATGCCTGAATTCCACATGGCGAAGACATAGACGACGGTGCCGGCAAGCGCGAGCCAGAAGTGCACCTCGATCAGCCTGGGCGAATACATGCGCTCCGTCTTCCACATCCACGGCACGAGGGCGTAGAGCGAGCCGAAGGTGATCATCGCCACCCAGCCGAGTGCGCCGGCATGCACATGGCCGACGGTCCAGTCGGTATAGTGCGAGAGCGAGTTGACGGCGCGGATCGCCATGAAGGAGCCTTCGAAGGTGGAGAGCCCGTAGAACACGGCCGCGACCATCATGAAGCGCAGGGTCGCGTCGTCACGCACTCGGTGCCAGGCGCCGTTGAGCGTCGCGAGCGCGTTGCCGGCGGATGCCCAGGACGGCACCAGCAGCACGATGGAGAAGGTCATGCCGAGGGTCTGCACCCATTGCGGCAGGGCCGTGTAGTGCAGGTGGTGCGCGCCCGCCCACATATACATGAAGGTGATGCCCCAGAAGCTGATGATCGAGAGGCGATAGGAGAAGATCGGCCGCTCGGCGCGCTTCGGCAGGTAGTAGTACATCATGCCGAGGAAGCCGGCCGTCAGGAAGAAGGCGACGGCGTTGTGGCCGTACCACCATTGCGTCATGGCGTCCTGCACGCCCGCGAAGAGTGAATAGCTCTTGGCATGGCCGAAGGAGACGGGCACGGCGAGGTTGTTGACGATATGCAGCACCGCCACGACCAGGATGAAGGCCATGTAGTACCAGTTGGCGACATAGATATGCGGTTCCTTGCGGCGCTGCAGCGTACGGATGTAGATGAAGAAATAGACGACCCAGACGACGACCAGCCAGATATCGGCATACCATTCCGGTTCGGCATATTCCTTCGACTGCGTCATGCCCATCAGGTAGCCGGTGGCGGCGACGAGACAGAAGAGATTGTAGCCGATCAGCACGAACCACGGGCTGAACTGGTCGGGCAGCCGCGCGCGACAGGTGCGCTGGAGCACGTGGAAGGAGGTGGCGATCAGCGCATTGCCGCCAAAGCCGAAGATGACACCCGACGTGTGCACCGGCCGAAGGCGTCCGAAGCTCGCCCAGGCACTGTCGACGAAGGTCAGTTCCGGCCAGGCGAGCAGCGCGGCGACCCAGACGCCGACGAACATGCCGACCACCGCCCAGGCGAGCGACAGGATGATGCCGACCCGCGTCGGGTCGTCATAATATTCGGAAAGCCGGCTTTCCGGCGGCTCCGGGGAAAAGAGTGCGGAGAGCACGACGAAGCCGAGGCCGACGCTGAAGACCAGCACGATATAGCCGTGCACGGCCAGCGGATCACCCCGCCCGGCCACTGCCATGGCGAGCCCCGTCAGGGCGAGCGCGCCGAGCACGAAGAGGGCCAGATGGCGCTCCGAAACCGTCAATCCCGATATCATCGATATCTCCTCTTCGCGTTTCATGCCGCTTCGGCAATGCCGAGCAGCGGACCGAGCGCGGCCCTGTTGCGGACAATATCCTCAAGCGTGTATTTGTCGAGGACTGCAAGGAATGCGGCAAGCGCCTCGTGCAGCATGCCCTTCAGCCGACAGGCCGGCGATATGGCGCAGGCCCGCCCGCCCGCCTGCATGCATTCGGCCAGCGAGAATTCCTCTTCCGTCGCCCGGACCAGCGCGCCGACCGGGATGTCGGCCGGTGCCTTCGCCAGCCGGATGCCGCCCGCCCGCCCGCGCGTCGTCTCGACGAGGCCGAGGTCGCGCAGGGTCTGCGCCACTTTCAGGAGGTGGTTGCGCGAAAGCCCGTAGGCTTCGGCGACGTCGTTCACCGTGCACACGCCATCCGGCCGCGTCGCCACGTAGATCAGCATGCGCAGGGCATAGTCCGTGTGAAGCGTCATCCGCATGTCGTCGTCTCCCGCTCGGGCATCAAAAGGGTATCTTGAGTACCACTTTTAACGCAAGCCCCGACCGGCCGAAAGTGCAATAGCGTCGCAGGGCCGGGAAGCCCTGCATTGGGTCAGGCGGAGCCGGTGAGGCGCTTCGTCCAGTCCTCGACCCGGTTGCTTTCCAGCCGGCGCGCGGCGTGGCTGCGCCAGCTCTCGGCAAGGCGTTCGAGCGCGGCGATGCCGGCCAGTTCCGAGCGGTTGAGCGGATCGATGTAGAAGGCGCGCCAGATGCGCGTCAGCGTCCATTCCGGCGCGCGACGCTCGCGCAGGACGAGGCGGTCGGCGGGCGAGACGGTGCCGGGCGTGAGCACCCGATAGTACCAGCCGGTCCGCCCGGTCGACTGTACCAGGCGCGCCATCTCCGTCCGGCCGAAACGCTCGTTCAGCTTCCAGCAGGGCTGCCGCCCCTGGCTGACCTCGAGGACCGCGGAGCCGAGCTTGAAGACGTCGCCGATCGCCACCATGCTCTCCGTCAGCCCGGTCGTCGAAAGGTTCTCGCCAAAGGCGCCGGGGCCGGCGAGAAGCGGATGCGGCCCGAGATCGCTCGTCCAGTCGGCATAGTGCTCGAAGGGATAGTGATGCACGGCCTTTTCCAGTCCGCCATGCCGCACGGTATCGCCCTGCGCATCGCCGGCAAAACCGGTCTCGGTCAGCGCAAGCGCATGGCCGACCGGCGATTTCACGATGCCGCTTGGCACGCCGCGTGCACCCAATGGCGCGACCTTGCCGATGCGCAGGCTGAGCAATGCAAGTTCCGTCATGGCGTGACAACCGACGGTGTCGATACGGCGCAGCGGCCGTCGGCGCAGGTGCCGTCCTCGGCCGCGGCGGACTGTACCGGGGCCGCGGAAAGCGCCATGGCGATCCGTGCTCCGACGGCGATGTCGTCCTCCACGCCGAACGCCTGGTGCAGGATTGTGCCGTCGCGTCCGATCAGCACGGAGGAGGGTGTTCCGCGCAGCCTGAAGCGCTGCATCGTCACCGGAATATCTGATCCCTCTGCGGCCTTGTCGATGCCAACAGGGGATTTCAGCCGGTACTCGTGGAGGAATGCTTCGAGGGTGACCGGCGACATGGCTGCATGGTGCTCGAAGACCGTGTGGATGCCGATGACCTGCAGATCCGTATGGGCAAAGACGCGCTCGATGCGCTGGACCTGCGGAATGGCCTGCGCGACGCAGCCGGGGCAGAGGAGCTGGAAACTGTGCAGGAAGACCGGCCGCCCGCGCAGGCCGGCCAGTGTCAGCGGGACCGGCGTGTTGAACCATTCGCTGATCGCAAGTTCCGGAGCAAACGCTGTCTCAGGCGCGGTCATTGGCGCCTCCCGGTATGGTGGCTCTGGCCGGGCCGTGCGTGCCCGTTGCATCGCAGGGGCCTGTGAGGGTAAATCTCGGCATGTTCTTTCCTTTCATTTGCCTGGAGGGGAGGAATGGCCGGTCCGGCAATGGCAGTTGCCGGACCGGCACCGGGTCATTCTGCCGGCACGACCTTGCCGGGCAGGCTGAGATCGCCCGAGGCCACCTTGAACACGTTGCTGACGCACAGCAGCGGCGCATGCAGGTTGCCGTTGACCTTCAGACCTGCCGTCACGCCGTCGAACGAAGCCCCCTTGATGCCGCCAATCAGCGAGAGGGGAATGGCCACATCCACCGTATCGCCCTTGAAGCTGGTCGGATATTCCGGGCTGTCGATGAGGAGCGGAACGCCAGGCCAGGTCTCAGGCACTTTCGGCTTGGTGCCTTCCGGAATGTCGATGACCTTGAGGCCGCCGCCGCAGGCCTTGTCCTCGGCCAGCACCACCCAGTGCGGATGCCAGACATGGCGGTTCTTGCCGCCCTTGGCCGCATCGTCGAAATCCGGATGGAAGGTGACGGCGAGCGCGACGATGCCCTGGCCCTTGTCGAAGCCGATTTCGCCGCTGTCGAGGCTCGTCGGCCAGACATAGGCGTAGACGCTGGAGCCCTCGAACTTGCCCGTCGCATCGGGCTTGTCCTTGCCTGCCTCGCCACGCACGCGGGTGGTGAAGATCGCGCTGTCGCCCTTGGTGACAATCGTCGTTTCGATAATGTCGAATGCGGCCTGTACCGCCTCGGCGGGCTCTGCCTTGATGGAATGGGCGGAGGCTGCCGTCAGCCATAGCAAAGCCGTTCCGGCGGCGAGTGCCCCGGTTGCAAATCTGCCGAACATGATGGTCTTCCTTTCGTTTGCCTGGAGGGTTGGGATTATCCCGTCTGAAAGGCATCCCAGGTGGCAGCCCGGGATGCGGGATCGGCTTCATCGTGATCGCGGCAATCGACGCGCAGCTCGCGCTGGCCGAAGGCGGCATCGACGAAATGACAGTGATGGGGGCGCGCGGGATCCGCATGCGCGAAGGGCACGAAGTGGCGACAGGTCACGCACATGCGCTGGACGGGGATCGCCTCCGCCACCTGTAGCTGCCGGATCATCTTGACGAGGGCGAGAAGCAGCGCTTCCTGTTCGTGTTCATCGAGCGCGCCGAGGGCCTCGGCGGCAAGGCCATCGCCGGTGTCCGAGGCTGCAAGGGCTGCTAGGCCCGCCGCCGTCGGCACCACGCGCACCGCGCGCCGGTCGCCCGCCTCCGGCCGCTTCTCCAGATAGGCCTTGCGCTCCAGGGCGTTGATCGAATCCGTCGCCGTCGGCTGCGAGACGCCGAGATGGGCGGCAATCTCGCGCACGCCGAGACCGTCCACCCCGCGTCCTTCCAGCAGCGTCAGGATGGCGAGCTGCGTCGGGTTGAGCCCGCTTGCCTTCGACCGGTTCCAGTCGTCGATGCGCATGGCCATGCCGACGCGGGAAAGGCCTTCGCGAAGGCGCTCGGTAATCGAATGGGGGTCCTTGGGCGTTTCCATGCGCATAATATATAGGACTCCTATATATCTTCAAGGGCGCCATGAAAATTGTTCAGGCCGCCATGCGGGTGGCGGCCTGACGGTGTATGTAAAAGTGGGGCAGGTGAGGCCCGGGCTGAGCCGATCCCTGGTCACACGCGACGCATGATCGGCGTCAGAACGACGCTTTCAGCTGGCCGCCGATGTTCCAGTCCGGTTTGTCGTTTTCGCGGAACGTCGCGGAAACTGCTGTGTCGAGCTGCCAGCGTTCGTCGAACTTCCAGCCGACGCGTCCGCCGAGCGTCGCGAAATTCTGATCGTCTGCATTGCCCCTGGCGTCGCCGACCCAATCGACTGAGGCTTTTGCGCCGTTCTTTCCGGCGAAGGTGCGGCCTACCGCGCCGAGGATCGTGTAGTCGAGCCTTTCGTCCAGCCTGCGGCTCCAGGCGAATTCCGCGCTCACCGTGTCCGAGGCGGAGCGACCACCCTTGATATGGCCCGCGAAGAGGTTCTTGCCGGAGGCATCCTCGTCATAACCGTCAAGGTCGAGCCAGGAGCGGGTGAAGCGCGTTGAGAGTGCGAATTCGTTCGCGGCATCCGGTGCATAGATCACGCCGGCCCGCCCATAGGCGCTGAACAGCGAACCGGAGGCGCTACCGCTGGCGAAGACGATCGAATCGAGATTCTGGTAGCTGCGCGAGAACGAGGCCGAGATGTCGGGCGATCCCCAGGCGCCGACTTCGCCGAAGGCGCGCCAGGTGGCCTGCGGGCTCGTATAGCGCACCGCGCCGGCAAAGAGGCCGAGCGTGTCGAGCGCGACATCGGTGCGGTTCGCATGAACCATGGCGGCACCGCCGAGAACGCTCACGCCGCTGCCTGCCTCCCAGCGCCCGTTGAAACCGGCAGCCGCATCCGAGCTTGCGAAGGCGGCGACATAGCTGCCCTCGTCGAAACGGCTCTGCTGGCCGAGCAGGTTCTGCGCGGTATCCATCAGGTCGAGCGCGATGGACTGCCGCTGGCGGGCGATCTGGTCGAGCGAGGCGACGACCGAGGCTGTGGTCGTGTAGCCGATGCGGGCGAAATCGATGGAATCGATCGCCAGCGTGGATTCGAAGCCGTTTTCGTCGAGCGGCCCGCTCGCGCCGAGGATCACGGCAAGATCGAGCGTTTCCGAGCCAGAAACGCCCACTTTGTCGGAAATGGCGACATCGTCCTGCAGGGGACCCTTGATCTCGTATTGCAGGATCTTCTTGCCGTCCTGCGTGGTGCGCAGCGAGGCGGTCTGGCCGTCCTCGGTCGTCGTGAAGCCGCGATAGTCTACGGCGTAGACGGTATGCCCGCCCGGCTGGGTCACGGGCACGGACAGCTTGCAGGTCGTGGTCGTGCGCTTCTTGCCCGATGCACCGCCGGCCGTCGCGGAAAAATCGTCGAAGAGAATGCTCGTCGCATTGCCATCGGGGGAATGCGTTGCGGAAAACGTTCCGTCGGCACAGCCGTTTGCCGCGTGGGCGAGCCCCGGAAGCGGGATCGAGGCGGCGGCGAGGAGGGTGAGGCGGATCGGAAGACGCATACGAAAATTCCCTGGATGCAGGCCGGGCGGCGAGGGCGTCGCCCGGTTCATGAAGGCGCAGGATAGGGCGTTTTCCCTTTCAGGAAACGCACCAGACTGGGTTCAGCGGCACTTGCGCCACTGCAGCTGATAGATGATCGCGGCCTTCACGTCCTGCGTATCGACCGTCGCCATCGCTTCCTGGCCACGCGTCGTGTTGACGCGGATGCTGGAGTTGGTGCGCAGGTTGACGTCCTCGCCGCAGGCCGACCAGACCAGCGATTCCGCCGTCAGCTTGTTGGAGATCAGGTAGTCTTTCTCCTGCGGGCCGGTAAAGGTCTGGCGGAAAGCCGGGCCGCGCGTGCCGGCGAAGAAGTATTCGACGTTGAACTGCGAGCGGGCGCCGCGCGGCAGCTGGTTGAAGCCGCGATAGTCGATGGCGAGCACCGAGACGCTGCGGCCCTGCGGCACATGAACCGGGATCGCGACGTTGCAGGTCTTGCGGTCGAAGGACTTTCCGGTCTCGCCACCGGCTTCCACGACGTACTCGTCGAACAGCAGGCTGAGAGCCTTGCCGTCCGGGCTCAGGGTTGCGGCGACGCTGTTGGCCGGGCAGCCGCTGCCGCCGTAGCCGGGCGTGCCGAGCGAGATGTCATCCGCCTGGGCATGGGCAGCCGTGGCAAGAAAGAGAGATGCAAGCAGGATACCAGCGGTTTTCATGGAATTTCCTCGATTTCGAACCGAACCTGACGTTCGTTCAAGATATGACAGCGGCGACCTGAACCGTCTCTGAGCACTGCGTTCATTCTGGAGTCATCCGGCTTGTGGCAATCTGTACGCTACGCAGTTAACAGCGTTTTAAAGAAAAATGTCCGTAAACGAGCCTTTAAAGGGCAAAACCGTGGCAGGCCGTCTGCTTGGGCCTGTTCGAATGCAAGGAGAAGCGAAATGCGCATTGTCCCAGGCGTTCCAAGGATTTTGCTGATCGTACTGGCAGCCGGTGCCGTGCTTGCCGGTTGCACCACGGAACGCGCGCCGGATGTGCGCCCCGGCTATTCCGGCTCGGTCTCCCCGGCGATGCGGGCGCATCAGCGCCGGCAGGCGATCCGCGCCGAGGAGGGCGGCTACCGGCGGCTCTACCGCCCGCGGGATTGCCGCTACGGCGCGCGCCCCTGTGGTGGGTATGCGACGTTCAACCCGTCCTGAGCCGCAAGGTCAGGCATAGACCGCTTCGGCAAGTCGCCGGCAGCCGTCGACGAGGTTCGGTTCCTGCAGCAAAGCGCCGCCGACGAGATACATGACGTCCTTGCCGTAGACCGCGCGCATATCAGGCACGCGGGCGAAGTTCACGCCGCCGCCGGGTGTCGGCACACTCGCCTTCGGCCCACCCATCCCGGTGCCGCAGGCCTCGGCAATCGACCGGCATTCTTCCCGGGTGAAGCCGAAGCGGCCGCCGAAATTCGGAAAGACCACCGCGTCCGCGCCCATCAGCCGGTGTAATGTGCCGTAGAAGGCACGGTGCGAGAAGCCGCAATCCGGCGAAACGACATTCGCGCCGGAAAAGGCGGGGTGCGTGACGATGGGCAGGGAAAAATCCGGATCCGCGGCGAGCGTGCGCGCCACGTCGTAGCCGGCAAGCGCCGGGGCGATCATGACGGCGCCCGCGCCGGCGGCCTCCGCCTCTTGCGCCCGTTCGAGGATCACGCCCGCAGGGCCGGTAATGTTGGGCACGAAGCTCGTGCGCCCGCCGCTCTTGGCATTCGCCTCGCCGACCGCCTCGACGCAGGCCCTCAGCCGCTCGGAGAAGGGCGCGGTCTTCTGATCAACGAGCCCATGATCGTCCTTCACGTAGTGCATGCCGCCGAGCGCAAAATCATGGGCGAGCCGGGCGAGTTCAGCAGTGGAAAGGCCGACGGGCTTGATCGCCGACATGAGGAGCGGCACATCGTCAACCCCGGCGCGTGCGCGCAAGCCCTCAATGCCATGGCGCGGCCCCCCGCAAAGCGAAAGCAGACCCGGTGAGAGGCCGATATCCTCGACCTTGAGGCCCGGTTTGATCGAGCTGTTGCCGAAGACGATGTTGAGGAACTGCAGGAAATCACCCCCGACATCGTCCTCGGAATAGGAGATTGTCGCGAGGAAGCCCGCGCGCCCGTCCGGAGCCTTTTCCAGCGTCTCCAGCCTGCCGAGGATTTCGTCCTCCACATAGCCCTTCGGCACCACGTCGCGCGGGATCTCGACCGTCTGCTCCAGCGCGATGTCGAGCGCCCGCATCTTCGCCTCCGCCGCATCGGCAGCGCGGACGAAGTAGCGGACGGTGAAGCGCGGCGCCATCAGAGCGCCTCGGCTTTCTGGGCCGAATGCACATGGTCGAGGCGCACCTCTGCCAGTTCCTCCTCGCCGATATCAAGCGTCTTGCCGAGCAGCGCCTCGATGGCCGCGACGAGCGCCCCGGCGTCGAGCCCGTATTTCTTCATCAGATACGGTTTTGACGCGCCATGCGCGAAAGTATCATTGAGCCCGAGCCGCTTCAGGCGAATGCCCAGCCCTTCCTCGGCAAGGATTTCCGCCACGAGTGAGCCGAGGCCGCCGACGATCGTGTGGTTTTCCAGTGTGACGATGCCCTTCTTGCCGCGCGCCGCCTTCAAGAGCCCCTCCCGGTCGAAGGGTTTGAGCGTCGAGGCATGCAGGTGATGCACGCCGAGGCCGCGCGTTTCCAGCGGCCGGCTGGCACGCAAAACCTCCTCCGTGCAGACGCCGGAGGAGACGACGAGAATGTCGTCGCCTTCCGAAAGCGTGCGCAGCCTGTTGAACTCGAAGGGCGTCGAGAAGAGGCGGGGCACCTCGCCGCGCAAGACGCGCACATAGACCGGGCCGTCGATGCTGTCGGCGACGTCGAGCACGGTCTCGACTTCCGTCGCGTCGCCCGTTTCGAGGATGGTCATGTTCGGCACGGCGCGCAGCACGGCGATATCCTCGATCGCCTGGTGCGTGATGCCGCCGGGCGTGGTGATGCCGGGCAGAAAGCCCATCAGCCGCACCTTGCGGTTGGAATAGGCGATGGAATTGATCAGCTGGTCATAGGGCCGGCGGTAGAGGAAGACCGAGAAAGTGTGCAGGAACGGCCGGAATCCCTGCATGGCAAGGCCGCCGGCGAAGGACAGCATGTTCTGCTCCGCCATGCCGAGCGAGAGGAACTGGTCCGGATGCCGGTCGCGAAAACCATCGACCTCGCAGGAAGAGGTGAGATCGGCGGAAAGGCAGAGGACCTCCGGCCTTGCGCTGGCGAAGGCCTCGAATGCCCTGGCATAGGGGCGGTTGACGATTTCGACCATGGTCAGGCCCCTTCCATCGCGTTCACGTCGACGCCGAGTTCGGTAGCGAGTGCCGCCTGCATTTCCAGCCGCTCCGCCGCGCTCTTGAAGCGGACATAGTGCAGGCGCGGAAAACGCTTCTTCAGAAAATCCATGCCCTGATAGGGCGAGGTGTTGGCGAGGATGACGAGCGGCTTGCCGGCCTCGGCGCTGTCCGCTGCTGCGCGCAGCGCCCCGAGATCATGGCCATCCACAGAGCGGCAGGTGACGCCGAAGGCGGCGACCCGGGCGGCAAGATCGCCGAGATCGAGCACGGAGGACATCGCTCCGTCGCATTGCTGGCGGTTCACATCGACGATGACACGGATATTGTCGATTCTGTGGTAGCTCATCGCTGCAAGGCATTCCCAGGTCTGGCCCTCCTGGAATTCGCCATCGGACATGTAGACCCAGACCTTGCCGGGCTCCTTTTTCCGAAGCCGCGCGAAGGCGACGCCCGAGGCCATGGAAAGGCCCTGTGCCAGCGAGCCTGTCGTCACTTCCATGCCGGGGCTGTGCTCGGCGCCGATCATCTCGACCGAACCGCCATCCTTGTTGAAATGGTCGAGTGCATGCTCGTCCATGCGGCCGGTCTCGATCAGCGCGGAGTAGATGACGAGCGCATAATGGGCGGGCGAGATGAAGAGGCGGTCGAATTCAGGCCCGATCGGGCCATGGTAGCCGGCGCCGGTGAAGGCATCCGGATTGTGCGCCGAGGGCACCCCGCGGAAGGGCAGCGGCACCTTCGGCAGCGTCGGTTCTCCGAGCTTCAAAAACTCGTTGTAGAGCAGGGCCAGGCTCTCGGCGGCCGAGCAGGCCTGGCTGAGATAGCCGCCATTGTTCTTCATCGTGTGGAAGAAGACGCGCCGGCGGATGCCGAGCGCGATGTCCTCGGTGGATTTTTCGTTCGTAAGGCTCATCGTCTCAGCTCCGTTCGGGGAAGAGCGCCTTCAGGCCCTCGGGCGAAGGCGTGGCGATGCCGCGCTCGGTGATGAGGCCGGTGATGAGGCGCGCCGGCGTGACGTCGAAGGCGGGGTTCGCCGCCGGGCTGCCTTCGGGCGAGATGCGCACGCTGGCGATCGAGCCGTCGGCTGCGCGGCCCTGCACGAAGTTCACCTCGTCGCCGGCCCGCTCCTCGATCGGGATTTCCTTGATGCCATCACGTACCGTCCAGTCGATGGTGGGCGAGGGGAGCGCTACATAGAAGGGCACATTGTTGTCGCGTGCGGCGAGCGCCTTCAGATAGGTGCCGATCTTGTTGCAGACGTCGCCGTTCGCCGTGGTGCGGTCGGTGCCCACGATCACCATGTCGACATCGCCGTGCTGCATGAGATGGCCGCCGGCATTGTCAACGATCAGCGTGTGCGGCACGCCGTGACCGTTCATCTCCCAGGCGGTGAGATAGGCGCCCTGGTTGCGCGGCCGCGTCTCGTCGACATAGACGTGGACGGGGATGCCTTCCTCGACAGCCATGTAGATCGGCGCGGTCGCGGTGCCGTAGTCGACGGTGGCCAGCCAGCCGGCGTTGCAATGGGTGAGGATACGCACCGGCTCGCCCGGCTTTTTCTTGGCCGCGATCTTACGGATCACGTCGAGGCCGTTGGCGCCGATGGCGCGGTTGAGCTCGACATCCTCCTCCGCGATCTCCGCCGCGCGCTTGTAGGCGGCGGCCGCGCGTTCGCCTTCCGGCAGCGGACGCAGATGATCGCGCATCGCGTTTAGAGCCCAGCGCAGGTTGATGGCGGTCGGGCGCGTTTCGTTGAGTTCCTCCCAGACGGCGTCGAGATGCGCATCCGACGGGTCCTTCGCCATGGCGATGGCGACGCCGTAGGCGGCGGTGACGCCGATCAGCGGCGCGCCGCGCACCCACATGTCGCGGATCGCCGTGGCAATGTCGGCGACGGTCTTCAGTGTCACGACGCGGAATTCATGCGGCAGCCAACGCTGGTCGATGATGTCGACGGCGCGGCCGTCCTCGTTCAGCCAGATCGTATGGTAGTGGCGTTCTCCGACTTTCACGCGAGAATCTCCTTTTCAAGCCGCTCCACGGTCTCGCGGATGTCGCGAAGGCTGTGGATGCGCTGCCGGTTGACGGCGAGGTGACGCCCGAGTTTCAGCGCCTTGGTTTCGCAGGGCGCGCGGCGATCGGGGTCGGCGATGGTTTCGAAATCGGCGTTGTGGGCAAGGCCGAGGATGCGGCGGTGGATCTCGACACCGGCGAAGCCCAGCATCTCGCACCAGATCTCGTCGATGACGATATTGAGGGCCTGCTCAGCGGCGAGGGGGTCACCGCGATCCTCGAAGAGGCTTGCCTGATAGAGGATGCCGCGGCGCTCCGTGCGCCAGAGATGGGCGAATTCGGCCCGGAATGTTTCCCAGAGCGCCTCGATCGTGTCGAGCAGGTAGGCGCGCACATCGTCGCGTGCGCCGGGCGCCGTCTCGTGGCCTGCCTGCGAAAAATAGCTCATCCAGAAATTGGCGATCAGCATTCCGACGTCGAAGCTGATCGGGCCGTAGAAGGCGAATTCCGGGTCGATGACCCGTGTCTCGTCATCCGTCACCATGACGGAGCCGGTGTGCAGGTCGCCATGGCAGAGCGTTTCGGCCTTGGCGGAGAAGAGGTGTTTCAGCCGTTGCGCCTCCACCTTGAGGTCGCGGTCGGCGCGCAGCTCCGCGACGATGGGGTCGAGCTGCGGTGTCGTGTGGCGGTTGAGAGCGGCCTCGAAATAGGGATCGGAAAAGACGAGGTTTTCCGTGATGTCGCAGAGTTCGACATTGTCGGAGAACAGCGCGAGATCTGCCTTCTTTTCCCGCGTCGGCATGGAAAGATCCGAGCCGCGGAACAGCGTGCGGGCGGCAAAAAGCCCAAGGTCGCGGCCGATTTTCGGCAGTTGACGCCCGTCGATCAACGCACGCCTCAGGATAACGTGCGGTGCCAGGTATTCCATGACGATGAGCGCCTGCGCCTCATCGAAGAAGAGGATTTCCGGCACCATGCCCGGATCGCGCGCGGCCTGCCGTGTCAGCGCGTGATACTCGAAGAAAGAGCGCTTCAGCGGCAGCGGCCAGCTTTCGCCGACCAGCCGCACATAGGGCAGCGCCTGCTTGACGATCGCCGCACCCGTGTCGCCCGTCACGATGAAGACGAGATTGAGGTTGCCGTCGCCGACCTCCTTGACGGTCCAGCGAGAAAAATCTGCGCCGATCTTTTCCTTCAGGGCAGCGTTGCCGCTCAGCCGATCCGGCAATGTCTCGGCGCTCAGCGCTGCGAAGACCTGGCTTTCCATGTGCTTCTCCTCCTCGGCAGGACACGGCCTCCACTGCCGGTCATCCCCCCGTTCTTGCGCACAGCTAAGGCAGCATTCTGTCAAATGTCAATAGCCTTGACATTTGATGAGAGCCTATCCTAACCTGCCTTCATTGGGAGGAGAGAATGAGCGAACAGGCGGTGTTTCGCATTGGGGGCGTGCGCAAATCCTTTGGGCCGGTAACGGTGCTCCAGGGGGTGGACCTCGACCTCAAGGCCGGCGCGGTGACGGTTTTGATGGGCGCAAACGGCGCCGGCAAATCCACGCTCGTGCGCATCCTTTCCGGCGTCTACACGCGCGACGACGGAGTGATCACGCTTGCCGGCAAGCCCTTCGAACCGGCGACGCCCGCCGAGGCGATCCGCGCCGGCGTCGTCACGGTGCACCAGAACATCAACGATGGTGTCGTCGCCGATCTTGACGTCGCGACGAACCTCACGCTCGACCGGTTGAACGGGCGCGGCGCAAAACTGTTCTTCAATCCGCGCCGGGTGCGCCGCGAGGCCGCGGCTGTCGCTGCCCGCATGGGGCTTGCCATCGATCTTGCGGCCAATATCAACGATCTGACGCTCGCCGACCGCCAGATGGTGGCGATCGCGCGCGCCATGGCGCATGAGCCGAAGGTGCTGATCCTCGACGAACCGACCTCCTCGCTTTCCAGTGCCGAGGCCGATCGCCTGTTCGACCTCGTCGACCGGCTGAAGACACGCGGCGTCGCCATTCTCTACATCTCGCACCGCATGTCGGATATCCGGCGCCTTGCCGACAGCATCCTCTCGCTGCGCGACGGCCGTATCACCGGCCGGTTCGAAGGGCCGGAGCTCGATTACGAGGGCGCGGTCGACGCCATGCTCGGGCGCAAGGTCTCGGCCGGCGCGATCGCCGTGCGCGAGGCGGGCGCTCCGGTCTTTGGCGTGCGGGGCCTGAAACTTTCCGAGCAGGCGCGGCCGTTCGATTTCGAGCTCGGTGACGGCGAGATCGTCGCTGTCACCGGCCTTGTCGGTGTCGGCAAGACGGCACTCGCCGAAACGCTGTTTGGCGCCCGCGCGCCGGCAGCGGGCGAAATGACGCTCGATGGCCGGTCCTACGCACCGACAAGCACGGGCCAGGCGATTGCCCGCGGCGTCTTCCTTGTCGCCAAGGACCGCGCGATCAGCGGTATCGTGCCCGATTTCAACATCTACGAGAATATCAGCCTGCCGTTCCTGCGCCGGCTCTCGGCCTTCGGCGTCGCGAGCCGACGGGCGGAAAAGGCGAAGGCGCGCCGGCAGATCGATGCGCTCGGCGTCGTCTGCCGCAGCGAGCGCGACGAGATGCAGACGCTGTCGGGCGGCAACCAGCAGAAGGTCATGGTCGGCCGCTGGCTCTCGGAGCCGTCGCGCCTCCTCATCCTCGACGAACCGTTCCAGGGCGTCGACATCGCCGCCCGTCGCGATATCGGCGAGAAGCTGCGCGCCTCGGCCGCCGGCCGCTCCACCATCCTCTTCCTGACCGAACTCGACGAAGCCTTCGAGGTCGCCGACCGCATCCTCGTGATGTCGGAGCAGACCATCGTCGGCGAGCACCGCAACGCCGACATCGACGTCGAGCGGCTGCTCTCCGAGATCGCCGGGCAATTCTATCAACAGGTCAATGCATGATGATGAGTGAAGAGAGCAAATCCGCCACCGGCGCCGTTCCATCGGCGACCCTGAATTTCAGGGAAGCCGCCATCAAATACGGCTTCCTCGTGCTGCTCGCTGGCATGGTGCTCTATTTCTCGCTGGTGACGGGCGGTTTCGCCTCGCCGCAGAGCGCCGTCTTCATCCTGCAGTCCGTGTCGATAACAGGCATCCTCGCGCTCGGCGTCACCGCGACGCTGGTCGTCGGCGGCTTCGACCTTTCCATTGGCTCCGTCGCGACAACGGCGATGATGGCCTCCTCCTATGTCATGGTGGTGATGGGCGGCGACGCGCTGACGGCGACGCTCGCCTGCCTTGCCGTCGGCGTTCTCGTCGGCCTCGTCAACGGCATCATCATCGTCTACATGCGCGTGCCGGATCTGCTCGCCACGCTCGGCATGATGTTCCTTCTGCTCGGTCTCCAGCGCATCCCGACAGAGGGACGCTCCATCGCGACCGGCATGACGCTGCCGGATGGCTCGACGGCGACAGGCGCCTTCAGCCCGGCCTTCCTTGCGCTCGGCCGCCACCGGTTTGATTTCATCCTGCCCAATCTCTTGCCGGTGTCCGTCGTCGTGCTGATTGTGCTTGCCATCGTCATCTGGTTTTTCCTTGAATACACCCGCTTCGGCCGCATGATGTACGCCGTCGGCTCCAACGAGCGGGCGGCGAGCCTCGCCGGTGCGCCGGTCAATGCCTACAAGATCTCGGCCTATATCATCTCGGGCGTCTTCGCCTCGATCGGTGGCATCTTGCTTGCCGCCCGGCTCGGGCGCGGCGACATCGCCTCCGGCAACAACCTTTTGCTCGACGCCGTCGCCGCCGCGCTGATCGGCTTCGCCGTGCTCGGTGCCGCCAAGCCGAACGCCTTCGGTACCGCCGTCGGCGCGCTTTTTGTCGGCATTCTGCTGCAGGGCCTGACGATGATGAACGCGCCCTATTACACGCAGGATTTCATCAAGGGCGCGGTGCTCGTCATCGCCCTGATCTTCACCTTTGCGCTCTCGAAAAGAGGCAAACGCTGAAACCGCCTGACAGACAATCAAAAGTTCACCAGTGGAGGAGACTGACATGAACCTTACTCGCAGAACCCTGGGCAAGATAACGCTCGGGCTGATGGGCGCGGCGGCTTTCGCTGTGCCGTCCTTTGCCGCCGATATGCCGGCGCCCTTCGACAAGCCCGGCGACGTGAAGATCGCGCTGGTGCGCTATCTTTCGACCGGCGACTTCTTCCAGTCCTATCTTGCCGGCGTGGAGGCGCAGGCCAAGGCGCTGGGCGTCAACCTGCAGGTCTTCGACAGCCGCCAGGACGCCGCCCTCCAGGCCGACATGGTCGACCAGGCGATCGCGCTCGGCGTGCAGGGCATCATCATCCAGCACGGCCTGACCGAATCCATGAAGGAAGCCGCCCAGCGCGCGGTCGATGCCGGCATCAAGGTCGTCGCCTTCGACGTCAACGTCGAGAACGAGAAGATCCCGCAGATCGAACAGTCCGACCGCGACCTCGCCCGCCTTGCCCTCGAGCAGGCGATCAAGGACAACGGCGAGAGCTTCAAGGCCGGCTATGTCTATGTTGCCGGCATCGCGCCGCTCGACCGTCGCGACGAGACCTGGAAGGAATTCAAGGCGAAGTATTCGGGTATCAACGAGGCCGCCCAGTTCGGCACGATGGACAACCCGATCGCCAATTCCGTCGCCAACCAGGCCCGTTCTGTCATCTCCGCCAACCCCGACATAACCGTGATGTTCGCCCCCTATGACGAATTCGCCAAGGGCGTGAAGATCGCCGTCGACGAGGCGGGCCTCTCCTCCAGCGTGAAGATCTACTCCGCCGACATCTCGACCTCCGACATCGCTGCCATGCGCGAATCCGGCTCTGCCTGGGTCGCGACGGCCGCGACGAACCCGGCGGTGGTCGGCCAGGTCTCCGTCCGCTCGCTGGCCATGCTGCTCGCCGGCGAAGACCCGGGCAAGCAGGTCATCGTCCCGCCGACGCTGATCACCCAGAAGGACCTCAACGATCAGGACATCAAGAACATGGAAGAGCTGGGTGTGAAGCTGCCGCAGTTCGCCCACGCGGATGTGGCCATGCCGGCGTGGATGCCGAAGCCCTGATTTTTGGCATGTGAATGGATGAAGGGCGGCCTGCAACGGCCGCCCTTTCCGTTTGTGCGGCGTTATATCGGACCTTTTAAAGGACCCTATTTGGTCCGAAGGCGGCGCTGCGATGAAGCTTTCCGAAGACGCCGAGCGGGACACCGAAGACCTCTGTCGCTTCATCGCCCGTCGCGACGGGGCAGAGACCGCCGAGCGCACCCTCGGCGAGATCGAGGTGGCCGCAATGAGCCTCGAAGAATTCCCGGAGCGCGGGAACATCCCGAAGGAGTTGGTTTCCATCGGGATCAGCGAGTATCGTGAGATCCATCACAAACCCTGGCGCATGATCTGCCGAACTATGGGATCGGACGTCGTCGTCTATTGTGTCATCGGCGACCGCCGGGGCATGCAGCCGTTTCTGGAGCGCCGGCTTTTTCGGTAGGGTTTCGGGGCGGCCGGCAAGCCGCTGCCCTTCGTCTTCTCTCCTCGATAACTCAGCGCATCGCCGCGGCGATATTGCCGCCGTCGACGGTGGTGACATCGGCGGTCGTGCGCTCGGCGAGGGCGTGGTGCACGAAGGCGCGGGCGACGTCGTCCGCGGTCACCTCGAGGCCGAGCAGGTTGCCGCCCATGTAATCCTTAACGGACAGGCCGCGGGCGGCGGCACGGTTCTCGATCATCTCGTCGTTGAGCAGGCCCGATCGGATGCGGTCGGCGTTGACGGCGTTGACGCGGATGTGGTCGGCTCCGTGTTCCAATGCGTATTGCCGCGAGAGGAACAGCGTTGCCGCCTTCGGCAGGCCGTAGGCGCCGAACTTCGCGCCCGGATTGACCGCCTGCTTGGAGGCGTTGAACAACAGCACGCCGCCGGTCTTCTGTGCCTTCATGATGCGCACGGCGTTCTGCGCCACGCTCTGGTGGGCGAAGAAGTTGAGTTCGAAGCTCTTGCGCAGCAGCGCGTCGTCCATCGTGGCGATCGGGCTCTCCCAGGCGGCGCCGGCATTGGAGACGACGATGTCGACGCCGCCGAAGGTGGCGACGGCCTGATCGAAGGCGGCGCGCACGGAGGCAGGGTTGGTGATGTCGGCAGAAACGCCGATCGAACCGTTGCCCGCGGCCTTCGCCACCGCGGCGGCCTTCTCGCCGTCGAGGTCGAGCACGACGGCATGCGCGCCCTCCGCCACGAAGGCCTTGACGATCGCAGCACCGATGGCGCCCGCACCGCCGGTAACGAGCACGACCTGGCCGGTGAAGGGTTTTGGTTTGGCGCCGGCAAGTTTTGCCTGTTCCAGCGACCAGTATTCGAGGTCGAAGAGGTCCGGTCGGCTCACCGGCTCGAAGCGGCCAACGGCTTCCGCGTCGCGCGCGGCCTCGATCCACATCTCGCCGACATCGACGGCGATCGTCGCATCCTTGTAGGTGCGGCCATGGCCGAACAGGCCAAGGCCCGGCACCAGCGTCAGGCGCGGCATTGGATCAAGCATGATGCGCTTGACGTCGTCGCGGGCGTCGTTGCTGCGGAAATACTCGGTATAGTCGGCTGCAAAGGCGGCGACCCGTTCGTCGATCACGGCGCGATAGCCGGCAAGATCGTCCTTCGCCGGGGCCGGCAGCACCATCGGGCCCGTCTTGATGCGGATCGAAAGGTCGGGCGTCGACACGCCGCGGGCGGCCATGTCCGCAACTTGCGTCGCGTTGACGAAATCGAGGATGGCGGGGGAGGCGCGGAAGACGCTGACCATGCGGTCGTAGCGGCCTTCGCCCCTGTCGACGGCGACGGCGCCACGCAGCATCGGCGCGATGTCATTGGGGTCGGCGAGGGTAGCGGGCAGGGCGGCTGGTGTGAATGGGTTGCGGCCGTTCCGCTT
The DNA here is from genome assembly GCF_004284735.1 of Shinella sp. JR1-6. NCBI lineage: Bacteria > Pseudomonadati > Pseudomonadota > Alphaproteobacteria > Hyphomicrobiales > Rhizobiaceae > Shinella > Shinella sp. JR1-6. The sequence continues at coordinate 23,958 of NZ_SHMI01000032.1, forward strand.
CACATGGTCCTCTGCCAGCGTGACGTAGTGGATCATCCGGTCATAGGCTTCCTTCGCCGTCTCGCCGAAAGTGAAAATGCCGTGCTTGTCGAGGATCAGGCCCTCGACCGTCGGGTCGCGGTCGAATACGTCGGCGGCCGCCTTGGCGAGCGCGAAACCGGGCATGATATAGGGCACAAAGCCCATCTTCTTCCCGAAAAGCGCGGCGCACATTTTCGCGCTTTCCGCCTGGTCGGCGATGGCGAGAATGGCGGTCGAATGGGTGTGGTCGACGAATTTGTGCGGCAGGAAGGCATGCAGCAGCGCCTCCACCGAGGGGTTCGGCGCGGCGGGATCGATGAGATTGGCACGCAGCAGCGTCACCATGTCCTCGTCCGAGAGTTTGGCGAGCTTGCGGCTTTTCAGGAGCGGAGTGATCTTCACGGCGGGCAGGCCCGGCGGCTCGATCGTGCCCATGTCCCAGCCGCTGCCCTTGACACAGAGCACGGCATGGATGTCGCCGACGAGGTCCGTCATCTCCGTCTTTACGGATGTGTTGCCGCCGCCATGCAGCACGAGCCGCGGCTCGCCGCCGAGCAGCCGCGTCGTGTAGGTGCGCAGTGCTAGGTCCCGGTTGATGCCTTTGGCTGCATAGCCGGCGACGGTCCGTTCCGCCTCGTCGTCGCGCCAGAGATTTTCCATCGTGTTCAGCCTCCCGATAAACCGGCCCGGCCGGCATCGGCGGACCAAAACTTTTGGCTCAAGCCTTGCCGAGCCCTTCGCGGTTCCAGCGATCCAGCACCCGCTGCGCCATCGATGCGGTGACGATGAGATGCGAAGCGAAGCCGCCCTTCAGCGCCGCCATCAGCGGTTCGAATTTGCTGTCCTCCTGCACGACGAGCATGCGCTTGCGGATCGCGCGGATGGAAGCGAGGTCGGCGGAGATGCAGCGCCGGTTGTGTTCGCAGTCCATCCACTGGCCGTCGCCGTCGATGAGTTGTCCGGCGATGACGCCGACGGCACCCCGCTCGCCCATCGCATGCATGTCGGCGGCCGAGAGCGCGCCGCATTTGACGAGATGGCTGTCATCCTCGATGCCGCCGACGGAGTAGAGCGCGAGCTGGCAGTCGGAAATCGTCGCGAGCTGCTCCCGGATGACGGGTTCGCCGCGCAGCTCCTCGGCCAGCCGCTCGGAGGACAGTACGAGCGGCGCATAGAAATTAATGCCCTCCGCATTGAGGCGGCGGGCGATTTCCGTGGTGCACTGGTCCGGGCGATAGGAGTAGGGCGCGCCGAGATTGCCGCAGAGTTGCACCACGGTGACGCCGCTGAGATCGGCGAAGGGCATGACATCGGCGATGTGATAGACGGTACGGCCCCAGGCGACGCCGATCCGGTCGCCCTTGTTGATGAGCTCGAGGAAGACCGAGGCGGCGACGACGGGCATTTCGGCGGCCGGATCCATGGCCTGCCGGTCTTCCGGCACCAGCCACGCCGTCGTCAGCCCCGTCGCATCCTCCAGCTCGCGGGCGAGGACGTCGTCGGAAAACAGCTCCGTCGAGGTGGCGATGGTGACGATGCCCATCTCGCGCGCCTTGCGCAGATACATGGCGATGGAGGCGCGGGAGATTTCCAGCTTCTGTGCCACTTCATCCTGCCGCAGCCCATGCGTATAATAGAGCCAGGCGGCCTTGTGGATGATCTGGTCGTTGGCGCGGATGGGCATTGCGGGTCTCTCGCGAAGGGCTTTTGACATTATTCATTGTCGCTGACAAAAGTCAATGCGCTGGAGCGATGCTGCCTGCGTGATGCGTGGAGGCTTGGCAGCGGGTCGGCCTCCGTCACACAGAAACAGCGGAAGGGCGCAGGGCGCTTCCGCTGTTCCGGTCGTTTGCGAGAGGGGCAGGCCCCCTTATGCGTTGGTGCCGCCGTCGATGATGTGTTCGGCGCCGGTCACGGAACGGGCCTGAGGACCTGCCAGCCAGGCGACGAATGCCGCAATGTCGTCCGGGCTGCCATAGCGCGGGATTGCCATCGCCGCGCGCTGGATATCCGCGGTCTCGCCCGTTGCGGGGTTCATGTCCGTGTCGGTGGAGCCCGGATGAATGATGTTGGCGGTGATCCCTCGCGGCCCGAGATCGCGCGCGATGCCGCGGGTGAACCCCGACAGCGCGGCTTTGCTCAGCGCATAGAGGCTGATGCCCGGCCACGGCACGCGCTGTGCCAGGTTGCTGCCGATGGTGATGATCCGGCCGCCATCGGGCATGTGGGCGATGGCCTGCCGGGTGGCGACAAAGACGGCGCGCACGTTGATGTCGATCGTGCGGTCGAAATCCTCCAGCGTCAGATCGGAGAGGGAGGCGGCCTGGAAGATGCCGGCATTGTTGACGAGGATGTCGATGTGCCCCTCGGCCTTCGCCGTTGCATCGACGGCTGCCGCGACGGCTGCAGCGTCCCTGTTGTCCGCCCTGATGGCGACGGCCTTGCCGCCCGCGGCCTCGATGGCCGCGACGGTGGCCGCGGCTGCGGCCTCCGCGCTGGCATAGGTGAAGGTGACGCGTGCGCCCTCCCGCGCCAGCTGCCGCGCGATCGATGCCCCCATTCCTCTGCTGCCGCCGGTAACGAGAGCGATTTTTCCGTCGAGATTTGCCATGTCCTACCTTTCTGTGTTGATCGATACATAATTACTGGATCATCTTGCCGAAGCCCGTCAAGTGATTTATTTATCGATCGACACAAAAAGGAGATGAGAATGGCGTTGCGTGGCCGACCCCGGGCTTTCGACAGGGATGCGGCCCTGCGCAGGGCCATGGAGGTGTTCTGGGCGAAGGGCTACGAGCGCACCTCGCTGGCCGACCTGACCGAGGCGATGGGCATCAATTCGCCCAGCCTCTATGCGGCGTTCACCAGCAAGGAAGCACTGTTCCAGGAGGCGCTGGCGCTCTACTCCACAACGGAGGGCAGCGAGATCTGGGAAGGCGTGCCCGTCGCACCGACCGCGCGTGCGGCCTGTGCGCATCTGCTGCGCGCCACGGCGGAGGCCTTCGCGAGCGATGACAAGCGCCGCGGCTGCATGGTCGTATTGTCCGCGCCGCAGATGGACGGGGCCAGCCCCTCCATATGCGACACGCTGAAACACCGCCGTGCAGCAACCACGGCCGTGCTGCGGGAGCGCTTGAGACGGGCGGTCGCAGAGGGCGATCTTCCCGCAACCGCCGATGTCGAGGCCATCACGGCCTACATGGTCACCGTGCAGCACGGCCTCTCCATCCAGGCGCGGGATGGCGTATCCCGCGAGACGCTGCTGGCCATTGCCGATTGCGCCATGGCGGGCTGGGAGAATCTCGCCTCCGCCGGTGGCGCAGCCGTCAGCGAAGCAGCTTCAGGGAACCCGTCAGGGACTTGATCCACCGGCTTTCGCCGACGAGCCCCAGCCCGTCGATGGTCTCCTCGCCAAGGTCGCGCTCGGGGAAGGTCGCCTCGTAGTCGGCATAGCTGTGCAGCGCGCGCGCAAAGGACGGGAAGGCGACGATGACGCGGCCTGCCTGCCGTGGCAGTGTCTTGGCCAAAAGCGTGCCGATCGTCCGGCTGTCCGCCTGAAGCACCGGTACGGGCATGTTGGAGCTGATGTCGATCGTCGCCTCTTGCCGGTCCGTGAGCCGGCGGCCCCCGAGCGCCGGCATCGCCGCCCCCATGCCGATCGAGACGGCCGCGATCGTGTTGGCGAGATGGCCCGGCGGCAGGTCGGGATTGACGATGATGGCGAGACGGACGTCTTCGAGCATGGCGGCTTTTCTCCTCTGTTGCAGTGCCGGCGAGACTACAGGGGGCGGGCGGGCAGGTTCTTTCTGATATTGCTGAGGAAATCGAAATTGCGGTAGAATCTGCCTTATAAAGCAAACAAGGAGGCAGGATATGCCGGAAACGCTCGCCGCATCGGATGTGAAGATCCTCAAAGCGCTTCAGGAGGACGGGCGCTTGAGCAACCAGGCGCTTTCGGGTGCGGTGGGCATGTCCGCCTCGCCGTGCTGGCGGCGTGTCCGGCAACTGGAGGACGAAGGGGTGATCCAGCGCTATATGGCGGTGCTGGGGCGGCGGGAGATCGGCCTCGGGGTCCTCGCCTTTATCCGCGTCAAGATCGACAGCCATACCGAGGCGGAGGCGGAGGCCTTCGCCAGCGAGGTGATGAAGCTCGATTGCGTCGTCGCCTGCTACAGCATTGCGGGTGATGCGGATTTCCTGCTGCAGGTCGTCTCGCAGGATCTCGACACCTATTCGGACTTCGCCATGAGTGTCGTTCGGCGGCTGCCGGGCATCAAGGAAATGCAGACCACGTTCGTCCTCAAGGAAATCAAGCCGTTCAGTGGCCTGCCGCTACCTGCCGAGGGCGGGCGCCGCGGCCGGTAGGCGTTGCCGGGGCGCGGGTGGTCCCGTGCCCCGGTCCGGGCATGCGTCAGCCTTCGCCTTCGGCCTGCTTGAAGAGCAGGGCCTTCTGGCGGCGCGAGAGGAGGAGCGGAAGGATCGCGACGGCGGCGGCCATGATCCAGAGCGTGATCGAGATCGTGCTCTGGAACAGGATCGAAGGATCACCGCCGCTGATCGCCAGCGCATTGCGCAGGTTCACCTCCATCACATTGCCGAGCACGAAGCCGAGGATGATCGGCGCCATGTCGAAGCCTGCCTTGCGCAGCATCCAGCCGGCAAAACCGATGCCCAGCATCAGGAAGATCGAGAAGACCGAGGCATGGGTGGAATAGACGCCGATGACGGACAGCACGAGGATGCCGGGCACCAGCAGCCAGTTCGGCACGGTCAGAACGCGGGCGAAGATGTTGACCAGCGGCAGGTTGAGCGCGAGCAGGATGAAGTTGCCGACGAAGAGCGAGGCGATGAGGCCACCGACCACTTCCGGCCGCTCGACGAGCAGCATCGGGCCCGGCTGGATGTTGTAGAGCATCAGTGCGCCGAGCATGACGGCGGTCGTTCCCGAGCCGGGCACGCCGAGCGTCAGCATGGGCACGAAGGCGCCCGCCGCGGTCGCGTTGTTGGCGGCCTCCGGCGAGGCGAGGCCCCGCACGTCGCCCTTGCCGAAGGTACCCTCGCGGTCGGAGATGCGCTTTTCCGTCGTGTAGGAGACGGCGCTGGAGACCGAGGCCCCGGTGCCCGGAAGCACGCCGACGATGAAGCCGATAAGCGAGCCGCGCAGGGTCGCGCCCATGCTCTTCACCACGTCGCTCATGCGGGCCGTCATGCGGCCGAGTTCGCGCACCACCGTGACGCCGCGGCCCTGATGCTCGAGGATCAGCATCGCCTCGGACACGGAGAACAGGCCGATGACGAGCACGACGAACTCGATGCCGTCGCCGAGTTCCGGCTCGTTGAAGGTGAAGCGGTAGGCGCCCGAGGTGGCGTCGAGGCCGACGGTCGCCAGCATCAGGCCCAGCGTGCAGCCGATCAGCGTCTTCACCGGTTGGCTGCCGACCATGGAGCCGAGCGTGGCGAAGGCGAAGATCATCAGCACGAAGTACTCCGCCGGGCCGAAGCCGATGGCAAGGCCGGACAGTAGCGGCGCGAAGAAGGCAAGGCCGATGACGCCGAGGATGCCGCCGACGAAGGAGGCGATGCCGGAAAGGGCAAGCGCCTCGCCGGCGCGGCCCTGCTTGGCCATCGGATAGCCGTCCATCGCGGTCATGACGGCGCCGGCATCGCCCGGCACGTTGAGCAGGATCGAGGAGATGCGCCCGCCATATTCCGCCCCGCAATAGACGGCGGCGAGCAGGATCATCGTGCTCTCGGCGGGCAGCCCCATCGTGTAGGCGATGGGCATGAGAAGGGCGATGCCGTTGATCGGGCCGATGGCGGGAAGTGCACCGACCAGCGTGCCGATGAAGCAGCCGATGAAGCCGATCAAGAGGTTCTGGTACGTCAAGGCGACGCCGAAACCCTGCCAGAGATAGTCGAGGTTCATGAAAATGACCTTTCAGTTCGCGGCCGGTCGATCAGCCGAAGAGGGAGCCGGTCGGCAGATAGACCTGGAGCACATAGGCGAAGACCGTCCACCACAGCAGCGTCTGGAGGACACCGCCGATAAGGGCGTGCTTGAGCGGTGCGCCGAAGACGAGCGCCGCGCCGAAGGTCAGGACGAAGGTCGAGCCGGCAAAGCCGAGCGATTCGAACAGCGCGACCGAGAGCGCGAGGATGGCCGGGATGGCAAGCACGCGCAGCAGCGCCGGCCCCGCCGGGATCGCCTCCACGGTGCCCGGCCAGACGAGATAGAGGAGGCTCAGCCCCGCCAGCAGCGCCGCCAGCATGACCGGAACCGCACGCGGCCCCAGCGGATCCGACGAGAAGGCGTATTCGATGGTTGCGCCTCCGACGCCATAGGCGATGGCGATGCCGAGAAGGATGAGCGCCGCGATGCGGCTCACGCGCCGGTTTTCGACCGTGTTGGACATGGTGGTCTCCCGTGTTTTCTGAAGGGGTGCCCGGGTCCGGGGCAAGCCGCCCCCGCCGCGAGGATGCGGACGGGGACGGCCGCGCCGCCTTACATGCCGGCTTCCTTGGCGAGCACCTTGAAGCGCTCCACATCCTGCTTGACGCGGGCATCGAAGGCGCTGCCGATCAGGGTGAACTCGAAGAGGCCGCGGGCATCGCGCTCCTTGGCGAATTCCGGCGTCTTGGCCATCGCCTCGAAGGATTTTACCCACCAGTCGTAGTCGGCATCGGAAACATCCTTGCCGACATAGTAGCCGCGCCAGACCGGCCAATCGATCTCGAAGCCCTGTTCGCGGGCGGTCGGCACGCCGGCAAGTTCGCCCGGCAGGCGTTCCGGCGCCATGACGGCGAGGATGCGCACCTTGCCGGCGACGTGATGCTTGACCATCTCGGCCGCATCGCCCGAGCCGACCTTCACATGGCCGCCTTCCAGCGCCGTCAGCACGGCGCCGCCGCCTTCCAGCGCCACGTAGCGCATGGTCTTCGGATCCTGCTTGGCCGCCTTGGCGATGAGCGAACCCTTCATCCAGTCCTGCGAACCGACGGCGCCGCCACCGGCCACGGCAAAGCCGGCCGGGTCCGCCTTGTAGGCGGCGACGAGTTCCTTCAGCGTCTTGTGCGGCGAATCGGCGGCAACGACGATCACGCCGTAGTCCGCACCGAGCGCACCGAGCCAGCGCACCGCGGTTTCATCCGGCTGGCCGAACTTGCCCTGGGCGATCAGGAGCGCCGAGCCGGAAGAGGCGGCGGAGATGAGGTTGCCGTCCTTGCCGCGCTTGCCGACGACGTGGTTGTAGGCGACCGCACCGACGCCGCCCTCCATGTAGGTCACCGTCATCGGGGTCGAGATCTGCTTGGATTCCAGCAGGGCATTGGCGGCCAGCCGGCAGGTGAGGTCGAAACCGCCGCCCGGCTTGGCGCCGGCAAGGCATTCCGGCTTGGCGGGTTCGGCGAGGGCCGGCGCCATGGCGGCAAGGCTTGCCAGCGTGGCGCCGGCAAGGAGTTTCGAGATGGATCGGATCATGGTCTGCTTCTCCCGTTGTGGTTTCCGGGGAGGCGATGGGCGCACGAACGGGTGCGCGCTCGCGGTGGTCGCGGCGCGGCGTCGGTCGATACGAGAACTCTCCTCCGGGCAGCCGACACAGTCTCTCCCGTCGGCTGGCGATCCTTCCTACGCCGCTTTCCTGTCACAACGCTGTCATGTCTCGCCCGGCTTGATTGCGCCCCCTTCAGCGTGCCACGCTCACGCGTATGCGTATCCTCCTCGTGGAAGACACCGACGATGTCGGCGAAGCGATCAGCCGTCGCTTCGAACAGATCGGGCACAGCGTCGACTGGCAGGTCGACGGGCTGGCAGCCTCGGAGATTCTCGATTTCACGCCCTACGATCTGGTGATCTTGGACGTGATGCTGCCGGGCCTCGACGGGTTCGAGATCCTGCGCCGCCTGCGCCTGCAGAAAAATCCGGTGCCGGTGCTCGTGCTCACCGCCCGTTCGGAAATCGACGACCGGGTGAGCGCGCTCGATCTCGGCGCGGACGACTACCTCGTTAAACCCTTCGATTTCCGCGAACTGGAGGCGCGGGCCCGCGTGCTGATGCGTCGGCGCTCCGGCGGCGAGCCGACCAACATCATCACCTGCGGCGACGTGGCGCTCGACCGGACGAACCGCAACGTGCGCATCGGCAACCGCGAGATCCAGCTTAAGCGCCGCGAGATGAGCCTTCTGGAGATCCTCGCCTCACGCCCGGGCCGCATCTTCAGCAAGCAGGAACTGCTCGACCACCTGTTCGGTTTCGACGAGGCACCGGACCAGAACGCGATAGAACTCTACGTTGCAAGGCTGCGCAAGAAACTGGAAGGGGCGGAGAGCGTCATCGTCACCGTCCGGGGCCTCGGTTACAAGCTGGTGGCCGGCCCATGAAGACGGAAACCTCGCTCTTCTCACGCCTGCTGCTGCGCGTGGCGCTGGTGCTCTTCCTCGGTGCCGCCGGCATCGTCACGGCGGCCTGGTTCTACGCGGCGGCCGCGGCGGACGAGGCGTTCGACCGCCTGCTGCAGGGCGCCGCCTTCCAGATCGCCGAAAACATGGTGGTGGAAGACGGCGCGCTGGAGATCAACATGCCGTCTTCCGCCTTCGAACTGCTGGGGCTCGCCACCCGCGACCGCATCTTCTACCGCGTCGTCGGAACGGACGGAAAGACGTTGACCGGTTACGAGGATCTGCAACCGCCGATAGATCTTGCCGAAAGCCGGCGGGCGCCCGTCTTCGTCTCGACACGCTACGGCAATACGGACGTGCGCATGACGATCGGCGCCCGCGCCGTCTCCGACCCCACGCTGAGCGGCTGGGTTTATATCATCCTCGCGCAGACGACCGAGGCGCGCACGGCGCTTGCCTCGGAGCTGATGGCGCGGGCGGTCATACTCGTCGCGGTCATGGCCTGCGCCACGCTTTTCGCAACGGCGCTGGCCCTTCGGCTCTCGCTCCGGCCGGTCGTCGACCTGTCGCGCGTGCTGCACGATCGCGAGCCGCAGGACCTGACGCCGCTGGCTGTCGAGGTGCCGCGTGAACTGTCGCCCTTCGTCGGTTCCATCAATTATTTCATGCGGCGGCTGGACGAGCGCATGCGCCTGCTCCATCGCTTCATCGGCGATAGCGCGCACCAGATTCGCACGCCGCTGACGGCACTGCTCGCCCAGCTCAGCCTCGTCGATGAAAAGGGGCTTTCGAACGAAGGGCGCCACCATCTGGCGCGGGTGCGGGCACGGGTGGAGGAGCTGTCGCATCTCACAAACCAGCTGCTCGGCCACGCCATGGTCATCCACCGCTTCGATTCGGAAAAGCTCGTGCCGATCGATATCAGGGATGTGGCGCGCCGTGCCTTCAAGCGTGCCGTGCCGCTCAGCCTCGATCCCGATATCGTCGCCGCCTTCGAGGCGCCGGACGCGCCGGTCATCGTGCTGGGCGATGCGCTCAGCCTGCGCGAGGCCATGGTCAACGTCATCGACAATGCGCTGCGCCACGGCGCCGTCGCCAAGCTCGACGTGCGCGTCTCGGTGACGGGGGAGACGGCGCTGTTCGCCGTCGAGGACGACGGGCCCGGCATCCCGCCGGAACGATGGCCGGAGGTCATCACGCGCTTTGCCTCTTCCCGTTCGGAACGCCATGTCTCCGGCCTCGGCTTCGCCATCGCCGCGGAAGTGGCGAACCTGCTCGGCGGCCATCTGCGCTTCCACGCGGCGGCTGAGGGGTGCGGGTTCACGACCATCATCGAATTGCCGCTTCATCAGGAGGTCAGGGCATGATCCGCAGAGCGCTTGCCTGCACGCTTCTCGCGCTGCCGCTCCTCCTGCCGCGGGCCGCCGTCGCGGTGGAGGGCGACCGGCAGGTCTTTCCCGCCGCGACGGAAAAGGCGCGCCTCGTCATCCACGGCGCGACGGACATCGAGGCGATGCGGCCGCTGCTCGAGGATTTCCGGGCGCTTCGTCCGGAGGTGACGCTGGAATATGTCGACTATCTCACCAACGCGCTTTTCCGCGAGGCGAAAGCGTCCTGCGCGAGCGGCGAGCATGCCGCCGATCTTCTCCTGTCCTCCTCGGTGGATCAGCTCGTGCGGCTTGCCAATGACGGCTGCGCGGTGGCGCATCGCACCGGAGAGACGGTGCCGTCCTGGGCCAACTGGCGTGAGGAGGTCTACGGCTTCAGCTTCGAACCGGCCGTGATGGTCTACGACGAGCGGCAGGTGCCGCCGGAGGACGTGCCGCGCAGCCACCACGAGCTCGCCGAACTGCTGCGGCAGAAGTTCGAAACCTATCGCGGCCGGGTCGGCACCTACGATGTGCGCGCCTCCGGCATCGGCTACCTGCTCGCCTATAATGACTCTCGCGTCGCGCCCACCACCTATGGTCGCCTGCTGGAGAGCTTCGGCCGGGCGGAGACGGTCACGCGCTGCTGCAACAACGAGGTGCTGGACGAGTTGCGCCGCGGCAACATCGCGATCGCCTACAACGTGCTCGGTTCCTATGCCTATGCCGCGCATCTGCGCGAACCGCACCTGCGCCTCGTCCTGCCGCGGGACTACACGCTCATCCTCTCCCGCGGCGCTCTGATCCCGGCGACCTCCCGGCAGAAGAGCCTTGCCGGCGCCTTCCTCGATTATCTCCTGTCCGAGCGCGGGCAGAAGAAGGCGCGCCAGGCCTCGTTCTATTTCAGTGCCAACGGGCGGCTGCCCTACGGAGTGGACGGTCCGACCTCGCTCATCGATACCGGTATCGGCCGGCCGATCCGCATCGGCCCGGCGCTGCTTGCTGCGCAGGACCAGGCCCAGCACAAGCGCTTCACCGAGGAGTGGATCACCGTCATGGAGGGCAAGCAGCCCTGAGCGGGGCCGCTTCCCCGGAGACGATCAGACGCGTTCGCTCGTTCCGAATTCCAGCGCCTGTTTCAGGTGCTGGCGCAGCAAGGCCTCGGCCCAGTCGAGGTCGCCGTTTTCCACCGCATCGAGAATGGCAAGGTGCTCGCGACAGGACTGCTCGATGCGTTCGGCCGGCAGCTCGAAGAAAGCGGCCGATTCCTGCATGCGGCGCAGGTTGTTCTGGTGGCGGATCGAATCGGTGAGGAACCGGTTGCCGGAAAAGCCGGCAAGGTTCTCATGGAAGAAGGCATTGACGCGGAACCACTCGTCGCTGCCCGAGCGGCTGGCGGGATCGTCGATGATGCGCTCGTGCGAGCGGCGGATCTGCGCGGCGATCTCCTTGTCCACCTTGAAATGCGGCGTGCGCAGTGCCGAGCATTCGACGATGGCGCGGAACTCGTAGCTTTCCCGATAGGCGTCGTCGCCGACCAGCGAATCGACGAAGCGCCAGCCATGGCCGGGCAGGCGCTGCGCCAGCCCCTCGGCGGCGAAGCGCATCAGCAGCTTGCGCACGGTGCCGCGCGACACGCCGTAACGCGGCATGAGCTCGGCCTCCGATACGTCCTGCGGCAGGGTATCCTGCGCCCGCTCGCGCAGCATGCGCCGATAGAGGTCCTCGATCGGCGAGACCGGCAGGATTTCGGCAAGGTCGAGCGTCGAGACGTCGCGTGCCACGCGCAGGCCCCGCTTTTCCATCGGCTGCAGCACGCCCTTTTCCACGAGCAGGTCGAGCGCGCCCGCTATTGGCGAGCGCGACACGCCGAAGAGCCGCGCCAGTTCCGGCGCGGAAATGCGGGTGCCGACCGTCAGGTCCGCATCGCGGATCCGGTCGATGATCCGGCGGGCCAGATCGAGCTGCAAGATGCTGGGGCCGTCCGTGTGTTCGGCGTCCGAAAGGTCCGTATCGTCCATGGGTCCCTCACTATCATTTGCATTATAGCGCGAACACAACGCAATGCGAATTGATAATTTTTCAAATTTACTGCTTTTCATATTCACAAAATGCATTAAGCTGCAATCAAAGACGGAAACGAGGCAGCGGCATATGGCAGACATCACCCCTTTCCCCCTCATCGAGATCAGCGGTCCGCCGCGGGAGCGCGGTCGCATGTATGGCGAGAAGGCGCGGGATCGTATTCATCTCTCGGCCGGCCTCTATACCGGTCAGCTCCACAAGCTCGGTTTCGACGATGCCAACATCGAACGTCTCGTCACTCTTTTCCTGCCGCGCATCCGCGACTGGGCGCCGGACCTCGTGGCGGAGATGGAGGGCATTGCCGAGGGGGCGGGAGTCAGCCTGTCTGCCGTCGTGCTGGTTAATGCGCGCACCGAGGTGCTGCAGCTTGCACGGTTGGAGGCAGGCGTTTCCGACGAGGAGCCGGACGGTTGCACCGGTGCCGTGCTGCTGCCGGAAGTGACGCGCGACGGCACAGTCATCCACGGCCAGAACTGGGACTGGCGCGCCGAATGCGCCGACACGTCCGTAGTGCTGCGCATCCTGCGCGATGACGGACCTGATATCCTGACCTTCACCGAGGCGGGTGGTCTCGCCCGCAGCGGCTTCAATTCCGCCGGCATCACTATCACCGCCAACTATCTCGAAAGCGACCGTGACTACCGCGAGATGGGCATTCCGCTGCCCTTCATCCGTCGTCGGGCGCTGGAGGCGCGGCATTTCGCGATGGCGCTGCGCGTCGTCGCCATCACGCCGAAATCCGGTTCGAACAACATGATGCTGAGCACGGCCGAAGGTTATGCGGTCGATCTCGAATGCGCACCGGACGAGGCGTTTCCGATCTATCCGCAGGACGGCGTGATCGTGCATGCCAACCACTGGCAGAGCGCTGTCGCTCTCTCCAAGCTCAAGGAGACCGGTCTGCCCAACGTGCCGGACAGTCTCTACCGCGATCACCGCGTCCTGAAGGTCCTGTGGGAAGGCGGCGGCAAGCTCGGCGTCGACGATCTGAAGCGCGCCTTCTTCGACGATTTCGCCGCGCCCTTCTGCGTCTGCCGCGCGCCGCTCGCCAAGGATGGCGGCAATCTCTCGGCGACGGTCGCGATGATCCTCTGCGAGCCGGCGAAGGGCGTCATGGAGATCGCGCCACTGCCGGCGATCAACCGCACCTTCACGCGCTATGAGCTGGCAATGGACGACGATGCTTTCGCCCGCGCGGCCGGCTCCAAGGATGAAACACTCGACAGGGGGAAACGATGGTCCGCTTCCTCCTGACCCGCATCGCCACGGCGATCCCCACGCTGTTTCTCGTCTCCATCACCGTCTTTGCGCTGATGCGGGCGATCCCCGGCGACCCTGCGGCGCTGATGCTGGGCGACCTCGCTCAGCCAGGCCAGCTTGAGGCGCTGCGCGCCGAAATGGGCCTCGATCGGCCCATCGCCGTGCAATATCTCTACTGGCTCGGCGACGTGCTGACCGGCGATTTCGGCCAGTCGATCTCGACGCGCCAACCCGTGCTGCCGCTGATGCTGGACCGGTTCTCCGTCTCGGCCACCATCGTCCTCGTTGCCGTCTTCTTCGCGACCTTGATCGCGGTGCCGGCGGGCATGTTTGCGGCCTGGCGGCAGAACCGGGCCGGAGACATCGCCGTCATCGCCACCTCGACGCTGCTGCTCTCCATCCCCAGTTTCTGGCTGGGGCTGATGCTGCTCCTGATCTTCGGCCTGCAGCTCGGCTGGCTGCCTGTTGTCGGCTACGTGCCCTTCAGCCGCGATTTCGGCAGCGCGCTGCTCTACATCATTCTGCCGGTGGTGACGCTGGTTCTGGTGGAATCCGGTTCGATCACGCGCATGGCCCGGGCGAGCACCATCGAGGTGGCGCGGCTGGAATACATCACCCACGCACGGGCCAAGGGGCTTTCCGAGGCGACCGTCATGTGGCGCCACGCCTTCAAGAACGCCTTCGCGCCCACCCTGACGCTGATCGGCCTCGTGCTCGGCAGCCTGCTTGCCAACATCGCCGTCATCGAGACCGTCTTCACCATTCCCGGCCTCGGGCGCCTGCTGGTGGATGGCATCTATGCCCGCGACTATCCCGTCGTGCAGGGCTGCATGCTGTTCACCGCCTTCCTCTATGTGGTGGTCAACCTCCTGGTCGATCTCCTCTATCCGCTTCTCGATCCAAGGGTGACGGCATGATCGCACGGGCATTCGGCCTTCCGGCACTGCGTTTCAACGGCCTGATCGGCATTCTCGTCGTCGGTCTCCTGCTCCTCGTCGCGGTCTTCGGCCCGTTGTTCGCGCCCTATGATCCCCTGAAGCTCGACCTCATGGCGCGCCTCAAAGGCCCGTCCGAGGCGCACCTGCTCGGTGCCGACGAGTTCGGCCGCGATCTCCTCAGCCGGCTGGTCTACGGCGCGCGCACCAGCGCCTGGATCGCCTTCGCCACCGTCGTCTTCGCCATCGTCTTCGGCACGATCCTCGGTGTGCTTGCCGGCTTCCTGCGTGGCTGGACGGATCGCATCCTGATGATGGTCAACGATGCGCTGCTCGCCTTTCCCGGCCTTCTGCTCGCGCTCGGCTTCATGGCGGTGTTCGGCGCCAGCCGCAACGGCATCATCGTGGCCCTCGGCATGGCCTACATGCCCGTCGCCGTGCGCGTGGTGCGCGGCACGGTGCTGTCGATCCGCGAGCGGGAATTCGTCGAGGCTTCGAAGGTGATCGGCAACAGCGGCATCGTCACCATGCTGCGCCATGTGCTGCCCAACTGTCTGGCGCCGATCATGGTGCTGGCGACGACGATGTTCGGCTGGGTGATCCTGTCGGAAAGCGCGCTCTCCTTCCTCGGCCTCGGTGTGCCGCCACCGGCGCCGAGCTGGGGCAACATGCTCTCCACCGGCCGCCCCTACATCAACCAGGCGCCGCATATCATCATCCTGCCCGGCCTCTGCATCTCCATCACGCTGCTCGGCGTGAACCTGCTCGGCGATGCGGTGCGCGACTGGCTCGACCCCAAGATGCAGGATTGACCCCATGGCTGGTATCGAGACCGTGCTTTCCGTCGAAAATCTCTCCGTCCGCATGGGGCAGGCCGGCCTTACCGTGGTCGATGGCCTCTCCTTTTCCCTGCCGGCCGGCGAGATGCTGGCGCTGGTTGGCGAATCCGGTTCCGGCAAGACCATGGCCGCCCGCTCCGTGCTGGGTCTTCTACCGCCGCCCTTCATGGCGACGCCCGAAAGCCGCATCCGCTTCAGGGGCACGGATCTCGTCAGCGCGCTGCCGGCAAAGATGCGGGAAGTCCGCGGCGCCGGCATCGGCATGGTGTTCCAGGAGCCGATGGTCTCGCTCAACCCCGCCATGACGATCGACCGGCAGATGGCCGAAGGTCTGGCGCTGCACAGGAAGCTCGGCAAGGCCGAGATCCGCGACAGGAGCCTTGCCATGCTGGAGCGCATCCGCATCCAGGATCCGGCGCGCTGCCTTGCCGCCTTCCCGCATGAATTTTCCGGCGGCATGCGCCAGCGCATCATGCTCGCCTCCGTCATGCTGCTGAAGCCGGCGCTTCTCATCGCCGACGAGCCGACCACGGCGCTCGACACGCTGATCCAGCGCGACGTGCTCGACCTGATGGTGGAGCTGACACAGGAGAACAACACCGCGGTCCTCCTCATCAGCCACGATCTCGGCATGGTTTCGCACTACGTGCGCAACGTCGTGGTCATGCACAAGGGCAGGGCGGTGGAGCAGGGCGACAGCAAGGATGTGCTGCATGCCCCGAAACACGACTACACGCGGCGTCTCGTCGACGCCCTGCCGCGCCGCAGCGCCGGCGGCAGCCGGTCGGCAAGCGCGCCGGCCGAGGCGCTGATCGAGCTCAAGGACGTGGTCATCGATTATCCCGGCCGTGCAAAGCTCTTCGGCCGGGCGGCGGGAAAACGCGCCGTGCATGGCGTCGATCTCGCCATCAACCGCGGCGAGACGCTGGCGCTGGTCGGCGCTTCCGGCTCCGGCAAGACGACGCTCGGCCGGGCGATCGTCGGACTGGTGACGCCTTCCGGCGGCACGATGGCCTTCCGCGGTGCGCCGCTCGCCTACCGGAACGATGCCGGCGGCCGTGCGCTGCGCCAATCGATCCAGATCGTCTTCCAGGACCCCTATTCCTCGCTCGACCCGCGCCAGCGCATCGCGGAGATCGTCGGCGAGCCCTTGAAGCTCGACCCGGCGATGGATCGCGGAAAGCGGCAGGCGCGGGTGGAGGAGGTGTTTGCCGAGGTCGGTCTTGCGCCGGAGCTTGCCGGTCGCTTTCCGCACCAGCTCTCGGGCGGCCAGCGCCAGCGCGTGGCGATTGCCCGCGCCATCGTCAGCCGCCCCGCCTTCGTCGTGGCCGACGAACCGGTTTCGGCGCTCGACATGACCGTGCAGAAGCAGATCCTGAAACTCTTCCGCGATCTTCAGGCGCGCTACGGCTTTGCGTGCCTGTTCGTCTCGCACGATCTCGGCGCGGTGGAGCAGGTGGCCGACCGGGTCGCCGTGATGGAGAACGGCCGCATCGTCGAGATCGGCACGCGCGACGACGTCTTCGACCGGCCGCAGCACGCCTATACCCGCCGCCTGCTCGACGCCGCCATGCTGCTCGACCGCACCTTCGCAGGCACGGATGGCGCAGGCAGCCACCGCCTCCTGTCAGGGGCGGCAAGCCTTTAGATTTTCGATACGGAGAGGAGACCATCCATGCGCAATGTCAGCGGTCACGGCCAGAAGCTGTCCTATTACGATTTCGGCCATACGACCGTCTATGCCTCGCGGCTCGACCAGCGTTTCCCCTATTGCGCCTATGTACCCGACGACTACGAGGAGGATGGCGAGAAGACCTATCCGCTTGCCGTCATCGTGCATGGCACGGAGCGCGGCATGCAGGCCTATCGCGATGCCTTCGCCGATTTTGCCGAAGCCAACGGCGTCATCGTGCTGTGCCCGCTCTTCCCCGCCAACATCTGCTTCCCGGGCGATCTGTCGTCCTACAAGATGCTGCGCGACGGCGACCTGCACTATGACGCCATCATGCTCGATATGATCGCCGAGATGCAGGAAAAGTACCGCATCGAGGGCGACCGGGTGATGATGTACGGCTTTTCCGGTGGCGGCCACTTCACCCACCGGTTCCTCTACCTCCATCCCGAGCGTCTGCTCGCCGCCTCGATCGGCGCGCCCGGCGTCGTGACGCTGCTCGATTTCGACCATGATTTCTGGGTCGGCGTGCGCAATTTCGAGACGGTCTTCGGCAAACCGATCGATCTCGACGCGATCCGCAAGGTCGCTGTGCAGATGGTGATCGGCGGTGACGACCTGGAGACCTGGGAAATCACCATCTCGCCCGACGACGACTGGTACATGCCGGGCGCCGATCTGGCCGGCGCCAACCGCAACGACCGCATGCGCGCGCTGAAGAAGAGCTTCGAGCAGCACGGCATCGGCGTGCGGCACGACATCGTGCCGGGCATTGCCCATGACGACCATCAGCTCATCGGCAAGGTCAAGGATTTCTTTGCAGAAACGCTGGGCGCAATCCGCGAGCGCTCCTGACGATAACAAAGCGGGGAACACCAGGAGATCATCATGAAACGGACATTTCTGATTTCGACGGCGCTGGCGGCTGGCCTGCTGCTTGGCGTCTCGGCCGAGGCGGCAACGCTGAACATCCGCATCAATGCCGATATCCGCAGCACGGAAGGCATCGATCGTGATGCCAACACCGACACCGTGCTGCACCATGTTTTCGAGACGCTGGTCGGCTTCCGCGCCGATCTCAGCATCGGCCCTGCGCTCGCCGAAAGCTGGGCCGTTTCGCAGGATGGCAAGACCTATACGTTCACGATCCGCGAGGGCGCGACCTTCCACAATGGTGATCCCGTTACTTCGGCCGACGTCAAATGGAACTGGGACCACCGCGTCGCGGCCGGCGCCGAATGGTTCTGCAACGCCTTCTACGACGGTTCGCAGGGCCTGAAGGTGGAGGCGCTGGAAACGCCCGACCCGCGCACCGTCGTCTTCCGCATCAACGAGCCGAATGCGCTCTTCCTCGCCCAGCTCGCCAACATCCAGTGCAACGGCTGGGTCGCCAGCCCGAAAAATGCAGGGCCGGATGGCAAGTGGATCGAGGGCAGCGCGATCGGCAGCGGTTCCTTCAAGCTGAAGGAATGGGTGAAGAGCCAGTACATCACCCTGGAGAAGTACGACGGTTACAAGCCGCCGAAGGAAAAGGCGAGCGGCTATGCCGGCGACCGCACGGCACTGGTCGATGAAGCGAAGTTCATGATCATCCCCGACACGTCGGCCGCCGAGACCGCACTCTTCGCCGGCGAGATCGACGTGCTGCCGAACTTCGAATCCCAGCGCATCGAGGATGCCAAGGCACGCGGCCTGCAGGTCATGACGACTTCAGGCCTCTCGCTGACGCCACTCCTGATCCAGACCACCGATCCGCTGATGTCGAACGTCAAGCTGCGCCAGGCGATCGCCCATGCCATCGATTTCAAGCAGATCGCCGCCGCGCGCACGGCGAACCTTGCCGATTTCAATCCCTCCGGCGTACCGCAGGCGAGCGCCTTCTTCGACGAGGACTTCCTGAAATGGCCGGCCTACGATCCGGAGGCCGCCAAGGCGCTGCTCGCAGAGGCCGGTTACAAGGGCGAGGTGATCAAGATCCAGACCAACACCCGCTACCAGGGCATGTATGAAAACAGCATCCTGGTGCAGGCCATGCTGGCAGGCGCAGGCATCAATGCCGAGCTGGAGGTGCTGGACTGGGCCGCACAGCTCGACAACTACCTCGCGGGCAAGTTCCAGCTGCAGTCCTTCGGCTATTCCGCACGCCTCGATCCCTCGCAGTTCTACGGCGTCATCATGGGCGACAAGAAGGTCGAGCCGACGGCTCAGTGGGACAATCCCGAGGCCTGGCAGCTCTATCTGAAGTCGACCAAGACGACGGATTTCGAGGCGCGCAAGGCGGTCTTCAAGGAAATCCACGCGCTGATGGCCAAGGACCTGCCGATCTTCGGCCTCTATTATGAACCTGTCGTCGCGGCAGTCGGGGCCAAGATCGAAGGCTTCGACGTCTGGGCGGCCGACAAGGAGCGGGCCTGGGGCGTGAAGAAGAACTGATCCCACCCGTCGGGCGAGGGCGGCAATCCAGGAGCGGTTCCCGCAACCGGAGCAATGGCCAAAAGGCTGCGGGCCGTCCTCGCCTGTCTTCATCTCGTCGTCGGGACGCCCATCGCGCCCCGACGACCGCATCCCGTCAGGAGAAAATCATGCGTACCGAAGATCTTCCCGTCATCGACTGCCCGAAGGCGCCGCTTGCCCGCGGGCGGGCGCATGGCGAGGCGCTGCGCGGCACGATCGCCGACAAGGTGGAGCGCTGGCAGGCGGCGATCGGCAAGGCCTATGGCCGACCGGCGGCGGCCTTCCTGCCCGTCTTCCTGACGGTGACGGACTTCCGCACGGCAATCGCCGTCCATACGCCCGATCTTCTCGAGGAGGTGCGCGGCATTGCCGAAGGTGCCGGCATATCCGAGGAGACGGCCTATGCCCTCCAGCTGATGGACGAGGAATGGTGGTTCGGCGGTTTCGACGGCGAGGGCCATTGCAGCAGCCTTGCCGTTGCACCGGCAGAAGGGCGCGACACGATTGTCGGCCAGACCATGGACCTGCCACGCTGGCACGATGGCGCACAGGCCGTGCTGCGGCTCGATGACGGCGACAGCGAAACGCTGGTCTACACCTCCGCCGGCCTGATCGGCCTGATGGGCGTTTCCGGCCGCGGCCTCGGCATCTGCGTCAACACGCTTGCCCAGCTTGCCTACAGCCCGCGCGGGCTTCCCGTCTCCTTCGCTATGCGCGGCGCGCTGGCGCGGAAAGACGCAGCAGCGGCGGCGGACTTCCTCTCCCGCGTCCCGCATGCCTCGGGTCAGAATTTCCAGGTCGGCGACCGGAACGGCATCCGCACGCTCGAATGCGCGGCGGGTGGCGTTGCCGAGATCGCCATTGCCGATGGCCTGTCGCTTCACACGAACCATCCGCTCGCCAATACGCGCGTCGCGCCGAATGCCAGGCTGGAGGGCGGCAGCGACTCGCGCACCCGCCTTCGCAGCCTCCATACCGATTTTTCCCGCGGCGGACCGGTGAATGCCGAAACCGCAAGACGCGCCCTTTCGGCGCAGCGCAAGGGCGGCGCCGTCTCCATCGTGCCGAAAGGCCCGGCACGCACCGACACCAAGCTCGGCCTCATGCGCCAGATGACGGTCGGTGCAGTCGTTTACGAGATCGGCAAAACGGTGTCGCTCTCCGTCGCCGCGGGGCCGCCGAGCGCCGAAAGCTGGTGGCGGCTGGCGGTGCGCGGCTGAGGATTTCGGCCGCGAGACGCGCAAACGCTCCACCCGGCCTTTCAGCGGTTGATCTGATGGCGGAGGGTGGAGCGGGGGCGTCGAGGCGTCATGCGCGATGGCACGGCACGCGCCGAAGGGGCATCAGAGGCACTGAATGATGCAGATGCCGGCGCAGGCCAGCCAGCACTGATAATCAGAGCCGCAATAGATGCATTGCGGGGCGCATCTCTTGATGCAGTCCCAGTTTATCAGCGGCTGGATTTGCGAATCCGTCTTGCCGTAGTCCAGGTGAACTTCACAACCCATCGGTTGTGTTATGTCGTTGCATTTTATGGTGAGCGTCGCCTCGAATTTGAAAAGCCCTCCGTCGAAGGGATCAAATTTGATATCGGCGACCATCTCAACTTTCGGGTATTTTATCTCGAGCTTGCGTATTTTTATGTCAAACGCACCGAAGCTGCCCATCTTTTGGCATATGATGACGCTTCTCATGTCCGACTTGTCGTGACTTAAGAATTCGATCGCAGTAACGTTTTCCGCGCTGAGAATGGAAGCTTTCAGGTTTTTGTTGTTCAGAAGGTCCGCTCTGCTGGCCAATGCCTTTTGACGGATGATGTCGACCGATTCCGGATTCAGTCTTCTGATGCTAGACTGCGATGTGCCGCAGCATCCTCCAGTTCCACACATTTCAATCCCTCCTCAAACCCTATGATCAGGGTGGTATATGATTAACACCTTACGGTTGATTGTAAATAATACACAACGTAAAATTGTTAAAATTTTTACGCGAAATGCATATACGCGCAGCGAGCTTTTCTGCCGGGTGCTCCACCCCTTCGGCTGCGGGCTTCATGCTGTGAGGAGGCTGGAAGGGTATGCCAATCAAGGCGGTCTGGAGTTTCCCTTTTGGGCGGCATCATCTTCCAGCGAGATGCCGCCCTGCACCCGTCAGGCCGGCAGGGTTGCCAGAAGGGCTTCGTAGGTCGGGGCGAGTGCCCGCAGCTGGGCAGCGGCGGTTGCATCGTCCCGGGCGACCAGCGGATATTGCAGGGAGCCGATGAGCCGGGCCTGACGGTCGAGGATGGCTGCGGCCTGCACCTCGCCGATCTGCGTAAGGCAGGTGGCTGCGTCCGCGGCGCGGCGGGCGCCGACCCGGACGGCGAAGTGGATCAGGTGGTCGCGCAACCCCTCCTCGACGCCCCGTTCGATCATTGCCGCGAGCGCTTCGGCCGCCTCGCCGTTGCCGATCGTTCCCGGCGGCACCTCGCTGACACCCGCGCCGGCCAACCATCTGCGTGCAGCGGGCAAGGCGGCGCGGATGATCTCCGTGTTGGACCTGACGGCGATCCGGCGGAAGCCCGAGCGCAGGGTGAAGGGGGTGCCGTAGTCGAGTGTTTCCGTCTGCCAGGCCTTGAGGAACAGGTCGACCGGCAGCCGCGCATAGGGGAAGCCTTCCGGATCGTGCAGCAGCACCGACGTCTCGTCCATCTCGATGACGACGACATAGTGATCCGCGCCGATCGGCCCCATCCGTCCCGGCTGGTGCCGGAGATGACCCATCTCCACGGGGCCGATCCAGACCGGTCCATCGACCAGCGCCGCCTTGAGCGTGGCGAGCGCCGATTGCGGGTCGTCGCCATGCACGAGATCGGAGGTCCAGCCCAGCGCCGCCAGCGTATCGTCAAAGCTTGCTTCCGGTGTCCAGCAGAATGGATCGAAAAACGGCAGCGTGCCCCGCAGCAAATGCATACCGAAAGCACTGCTCGTTGCAAATTCAATGACGTTTGTCGGTGGTGAAATTTCACCTAACATCATGGCGAAGGCGTTTGAATAACAATAAGGGCCGGAGCCTGTATAGGGAAAATGCTTCATTTTTACTGTCTCCTTGTTGAAAGAGACGGAGATAGAAGAAGAAATTCGCAAAAATTGTCAACGGTCGCGAATTTCTTTCTTTAAACTGTTGCTATTTCGCCATCGGCCGTGGCCTTGTTGACGGACGAAGGGCCGCAGGGCGGCGGGAGGGATCATGCGCCTCAACCAGGTGACCGTAACGATGCCGGATCTCGATGCAGGCTGGCGGTTTTATTGCCTGCTCGGCCTCAGGCCCGTCGTCGACGCGCGGCCTCGCTATGCCCGCTTCCTCTGCCCGGAGGGCGACAGCACCTTCTCGCTGCACCAGGGAAAGGCGGGTGAGGGTGGAACCACCGTCTATTTCGAATGCGAGGATCTGGACGGGACGGTCAGGGCTCTTGTCGAAGCCGGCCTCCGGTTTGAACGCGGGCCGGAGGATATGAGCTGGCTCTGGCGTGAGGCCGAGCTGTTCGATCCCGGCGGCAACCGCATCGTCCTCTACCATGCCGGGGCGAACCGGATCGATCCGCCGTGGCGGATCGACAGGACGTGACGGCGGTAAGCGCCTGCGTTCCTTGAATGCCGGGCCACCCGCAGGCTCGCGGGTGGCCCGGCATGGTCTCAGAATTCCTCCCACTCGCCTTTGGTGTCGAGGGCCGCATTGCCGCTGAAGGCGGCTGCAACCTTGCGGCCGAGCGTGCGGGCAGGGGAGGCAACGGCGGAATCGGCACTCCGTGCGGTGCGCAGGCCGCCTGCACGGGCGGCGGAGGTGCCCTCCAGCCGGAACTGGCTGACCAGCTCGCGCAGGCGCACAGCCTCGTTGGCCAGCGTGTTGGAGGCGGCGTTGGACTGTTCCACCATTGCCGCATTCTGCTGGGTCGTCTGGTCCATGGCGTTGACCGCAGTATTGACCTCGGCCAGCCCGACGGACTGTTCCTTGGCCGATGTCGCAATCGATTCCATATGCGTGTTGATCTCGACGATGAAGCCGCTGATGGTTTTCAGCGCCGAGCCCGTATCGCGCACCAGTTTCACGCCAGTGCCGACTTCGGCGGACGAGTTCTGGATCAGACCCTTGATCTCCTTGGCCGCCTGGGCGGAGCGCTGGGCAAGCTCGCGCACCTCCTGTGCCACGACCGCAAAACCCTTGCCGGCCTCGCCCGCACGGGCTGCTTCGACGCCTGCATTGAGGGCGAGCAGGTTGGTCTGGAAGGCGATCTCGTCGATGACGCCGATGATGTTGGAAATCTGCTGCGAGCTTTCCTCGATCTTGCGCATCGCCTCTTCCGCATGGGAGACGACTTCTGCGGATTCGGCCGCCGAATGGTTGGCGCGGCCGGCGACATCCTTGGCCTCTTCCGTGCGTTTGGAGGAGTTGGCGACATTGACGGTGATCTCGTCGAGCGCCGCTGCCGTTTCCTCCAGCGAGGCGGCCTGCTGCTCCGTGCGCTTCGAAAGGTCGTCCGTGCCGGCGGCGATTTCTCGGGTGCCGGTGTCGAGTGTCGAGATGGAGCCGGAGATTTCCGAAAGCGTCGTGCCGAGCTGCGCGACGGAGCGGTTGAAGTCGTGGCGCAGGGCCTCGAAATCCGGTGCGAAGGTCTCGTTGAGCTGGAAGGCGAGGTCGCCGGAGGCGAGGCGCTTCAGGCCGGCGGCAAGGCCGGAGGTCGCAACACGCAGCCGCTCGGCGGCGTCGGCTTCGGCCTTTTCCTGCATGATGATGCGTTCGGCCTCGGCCTTCTTGCGGTTTTCCGTCGCTTCCTGCTCCAGCCGCCGGTTGGCAATGGCGCCCTGGCGGAAGACCTCCAGCGCCTTGCCCATGTCGCCGATCTCGTCGTTGTTCCTGGCAAGGTCGATCTGCGTGTCCAGCTGACCATCGGCCACGAGGCCCATGGAATTGCTAAGCTTGTACATGCCGCCGATGATGCGCTTGAAGGTCACGTAGCCGATGATGGCGAGCATCAGCATCAGCGCGCCCATGGCGGCCAGGGTCAGCGACCAGAAGAAGGCGGCGCGGGCGTTGGCGGCGTCGACGGCGCCCTGGGTGCGGTGCTCGAGCTTCACGAAGAAGGCGTCGACCGGCTTCATGATCTCGGCCTTGAATTTGTGGTACTCGGGTGAATCCAGCATATGCGCCGCCTTGTCCCGGGCCTCCGGTCCTGTCGTGGCGGCGTTGTCGACGAGGGTCATCGCCTCGGTCTCAAGCTTGACGAGCGCATCGGAGCGCTTGCCTGCTTCATCGAGCAGGGCGAATTCGTCGTCGGTGAAACCGGCCTGCTTCATCAGGTCGAGAATGGATATGGCGGGACCGTCCGGGCGGGGTTTTGCCTCGCCACCGGCGACGAAGTCCCAGTAGATGCGGTGGTAGTCTTCCGGTCGTGGCCGGGTCCCGTTGCGGATTTCGATGACGGCGTTGTACTGGTCCTTGTAGGATGCATCCCCCGTTTCGGCATAGGTGCGCACCAGGCGCGTCAGATCGTCGGACGACTGGCGGAAGCCGTCGGCGAGAAGGTAGGACCGGTACTTCTGGTCATAGGCATTCGTCACATCGCCGGCTGCGCCGGTATATTCCCACAGACTGCCCGCGAGGCCGGCAATGGCAATGCCGGTGGCCGAGGCGAGGATGAGGAATTGCGTCTTGATTCTCATGATGGACAGTTCCTGGCGTGGACATGCCTCTTCTGCCGCGTCGAACTCATTTCTGACGTCATGAAGTCATGCCGCACATGAGTGCTATACCCGACGCCATCGTCGGTATGTGTAAAGGATGTGCTTTATAATGGTTAGGGAATCGATAATTCGCCCGAATTTGCCCCGGATTTCAGTATTTTGACAGTATGCATCCGCTGCGTGTATTTCAAGGTTTTCGATCGATGGCGGGTTTTGACGATTGTTATTTATTTTTTGTATTTCTAGTCAAAATTGAAGTTGTATTTTTGAATCGGCGTAATAGGTTTAATGTTGAAATATAAGAAATATGTACTTTAAATTCGCCGTATGTATGAAGTCCCGCCTTTGTTCGGCCCTTCGCCAGTCAATGTGTTCGATTTAGAGTGTTTTATACCAACGAGCGCTGACGGCGACTCGTGGAGGGTTCCCAAATCATCGAATTTCTGACTCCCTGTGCCGAACGGA